>PFDC01000177.1 GCA_002763035.1 Candidatus Pacearchaeota archaeon CG10_big_fil_rev_8_21_14_0_10_35_13
AAGGAGAATATGCTCCCTTAGTACAAAAGTTTGGAGGGCAAAGAATTAATCTTAGCAGAAACTCAAAAACAATGATTAATCCTTTAGACCTAATGGGTCATGACTACTCAGAAAAACGTTTAGCACTAATGGACTTAATGCCAATAATGCTTGGCGACTTATCAGAACCACAAAAAGCCTGCCTGGACGTAGCACTAACAAGGGCGTATCATAGCAGAGGAATAACGGCTGAAATACGCGAATCCTGGGGCAAGGAACCCCCAATCCTATCAGAAGTGGTAGAAGCACTCGCAAAGATGGAAAAGAGAGCGACAAGCCTAGAAAAAACGTCAATTCGCAGTTTAATTAATAGACTAAATATGTATGTTGAAGGGGTATTCTCATTCCTTAACAAAAGCACAAATATCGACTTCAGCAATGACTTTGTATGCTTTGATATAGGAAGACTACCTAAACAAGTCAAGCCAGCAATGATGTTCTTAGTATTAGAGTATATCTACAAGAAAATGAGAAGTTCCCTAGAGAGAAAGCTATTAGTAATCGATGAAGCATGGTCTCTTCTTAGTAGGTCTCAAGAAGCTTACTACATCCTAGAGATCGTTAAGACTTGCAGAAAGTTTAATCTGGGGCTATTCCTCATTAATCAAGAAGTAGAAAACATGCTTGACTCACAAGCAGGAAGATCAGTACTAGCAAACACCTCATACACTCTCCTACTAAGACAAAAACCTTCAATGATTAGGAGTGTAAAAAACGTATTTCATCTAAGTGACTCAGAAAAAGTAATGCTACTAACAGCAAGGCCTGGTGAAGGTTTACTAATCATGGAAGATGACCATAGTGAAATAAAAATAATAGCATCAAAATCAGAACACAAAATAATAACCACCAACCCAGACGAAATACTAAAACAAAGAGAAGAATCAGAACCACAAAAAAGAATTAAGAACAACATTGACCCAAAACAGAGAGCTTACATAAAAAACAAACTAAACGAAGTAGACATAAGAACACTAAAATTCAAAGGATTCAAAGAAGTAAAACAAAAAGACTTAACAGAAAAAACGCAGACTTACCTAGTGGCTAATGATAAATACGAATCACCAACACACATAATAAACATTAAAGAAATAACTGACTACATAAAAAAATTCACTAAAGAAATAAGAACTTACAGAACAGTAAAACCAGACATAGTATTCAACGCCAGGGGAAAAACTTATGCTATAGAAGTTGAGACTGGAAAGATCAATAACCTAAAAAGATCAAGAGAAAAAGTATCAAACCTAGAGAAATATTATAAAGACAGGTGGTACTTCTTCGTAACTAACAGAAACCTACTAAACTACTACTCAAAACTTGGCAAGGTAATGACCAAAAGAACCGTCAAAACAAAAATAAATCGAATATTCAAGAGTTCTAAGAAATAAGTAAAAACAGCCACTGAGTTTTCAGCAACAAAGGGCTAGTGTCACGACGACAAAAGATAATGAAAAGTACGAAACAGCCACTGTCGAATGTAGACATTGCAGTGGTGGCTGGATTCATCCAACACTTTAATCTTTGTTGTTATCTAATTTAGAAACATTAACCCCTTTTATGAATTCTGCCACTGCAATAACCATCCTCCCAGAAACCAGCCCAAAACCACAAGAAACACCAAGAACATTAAGCATCACAAAAGTAAAGAATAAAATAATTAGTACACCACTAATGAAAGGCACTAATAACAAGAGGGTTATTACATCATCACGACTAATTTCTCTCATCATCAGCCTTCTTCTTAAATTTTCACGAGATAAATTTCGACCGTAGGGAGT
>PFDC01000036.1:0-12372 GCA_002763035.1 Candidatus Pacearchaeota archaeon CG10_big_fil_rev_8_21_14_0_10_35_13
TTCCGTAATCAGAAGCTTCGATTCCTTGCCCTAGATAATAAAGTGCTGCTACCTTAGAAATAGCCCCTCTAATATCTGCAGTTCTTAATTTCCCTGATAATATTTCAGAATCATCCAGACTCATAATGCTTTGTTAGAATCAGTCATTTATATTCTTTATTATTGTCAATTACTATCCTTCAAGCATTTCTCCTAGTGGGTTATCAAAACCTGTCATTTCTGCGATCTTCTCTACGTTTTCTAGAGTTTCTAAGTCTTTTACTTCTTTGTCGAGTACTTCTTCCTTGTAATGTTTGTATAACCAGACGTATATTTCTTCGAAGTGTTGTTCTTGTTCTAGGAATACTTTCATTTGGTTGTCTAAGTGTAGTACTGGTAGGAAGCTTGCTACTCTTTCTTCTTTATCAGTCCCTATCAGTTCTGTGTATGAGACTTTTTGTTTTTTCATTTTCATTCTTCCAAGAATTTTTGCGTAGACTATCTTTATTCTGTCCTTAATATGTATGTTAGTTTTAGGAAATACTATTTCTGCTTCTCTTAATGCGTACTTGGTGCTTATCTCTTTCTTAATCCTTCGGCTTTCTGTCTTCATAGCCTTTCCTAGGGCTTTTATCAGCTCTTGTAGTGTTACTTTCCTCATTCTAGGCATTGGGCTCTTAGGGTAGATTAGTGGTAGTTCGTCTTCATCAATTATTAGTCTTTCTACTGATTTGTTTTCTTGTTCTTTCTTTCCGTAGAGTATTTCATCAATGCTTGTAATATACTTGTCTAGTAGTATTTCTGTCTTAATCCTTAGTAGTAGTGATGCTGCGAGTATCACGTTGCTTGATATGTAAAAGTTTGCTTCTTCTAGTTCTTTAATCTTTTCTAGATATTTTCGCGTTAGTGCTGCGAGGTCAAGATTCCAGGGGTCTAGTCTTTCGGTGTTTATTAGGTCATAAATGATTGCTTGCCATCCTATTTCTTTTCCTGTGATGAGTGTGTATATGTGTTCATGACCTATTAAGCTGTCAGAACTAGGGGTTTTTTCTTCCTTTATAGTAGTTTCCGCAGAAATTTCTTGTGTTTCATCACCAATTTTTGGCATTTCCATCACTTTGCAGTGTTGAACAAAACTTATAAACCTTGCTTCCTAATTAGTATTATAGATATGGAGCTAATTAGAAGTTATGAAAGCAGTTGTTGAGTTGAATTGTTGTTCCTAATAACAGCTGTAGCTTCAAAAGAGCGTTGTCATTACGTAAGGGTAACAAAACCGAAAGGTTTAAATACCTGCCTTTCCTTAGTTTACTATCACCTCTTTTTACCCAGAAGAGGCTTGAGGCGCACTCTTTTATCACGCCGACTAGCCTCTTCCAGGGTTTTATGATCTTGATAAAATTATAAGTAAAAGGTTCGAGGATGATTATTGGTTGTCTCTTCTGAGAGTAATTAGAGGATAGAGATGATAAAAAGGGTAGTGATGAGGTGTCATGTTCATAAAAAAGAGATTTTTTCGGAATTATACCATTAACTTTTTAGTTTCTGGTTCCGTTTTTCATAATCAAAAAAAAGAAGTTTTTCAGGAAGAAATCATTTACTTTTTAGTATCTGGTTCCGTTTTTCATAATCAAAAAAAGAAGTTTTTCCTCGGAATTTTAGCCTTTATCCGTTTTTGGATAATGGTACCGAGTTTTTCATAATAATAAAAAATAAATAATAGTTTTTGTGTTCTTACATGAATGCTTCTTTTATTCCTTTGTTCATTAATAGATACCAGACTATTAACCCCTCAATTATTAGAGTTACTAGACTACTGTAGTTCCCTCCTATTATTCCTAAAAGAGCAAATAAGAATCCTATTATTGTGAATACTCCAGCAGTTATTCTGGCCCAGTTTTGTCCCTTCCACAGTCCTCTGCCTATAAAGAAGGATAATACTCCTGAGGCTATCATTAATATTCCAAAGGCGATAATTGCTCCCCCGAACATAGCAGGTATCTCAAACAAGGATGTTAAGAATCCTCCTCCGAGAATTAATGCTAAACCCATGATTGCTAAGAACACAGCTCCGAGGTATGATAATACTGAGATTACTTTTATACCCGCAGGCATATCATTTTTGTTTTCCATTTTTTTCACCTCCTTTTATTTGTTGTTTGATTGTTTTTACTAATAAAAAATAAAAAATAATAATTACTTTTTTATCCTATCGCTCTCTTCACATTGTTGTTCAGTAATAAGTACCATGCAATTATTCCTTGTATTATTGTTGAGATGATATTGGTTATTCCTCCTGAGACTATTGCGATTATTGATATTATGAAGAGTATTACTGCTATTATTCCTGCGACTATTCTAGCCCAGTTTTGTGCTTTCCATAATCCTCTTCCTAAGAATACCCCGAAAATCCCTAAGGCCAGTAATATTACTGAGACTATTACAATAACTATGGAGCTTTGAATTCCTAAGGCTCCTAATTGTATTGTTGATAGTATTCCCGCACCGAAGATCCCTACGACTCCATAGAGTATCATTAGCACTGCAACGATGTAATACAATACAGAAATAATCTTTAGCCCAGTTAGTACTTCTACATCACGTTTTTTTGCCATCTATTATTTTCACCTCCTTTCATTCATGTTTTGGAAGTCTCTCTTGTTTATAACCTTTACTTTTTCGTTTCTGTCTTAATAAATTCTGTGTAGGAGCATTTTCCGCAATGTACTCTTCCTTCTCTCTTTGCTAAGAATACTCCTGGTCCGCATCTTGGGCAGTTTCTTTGTCGGGTAATTTTTTCTCCCTCTATCTTGAACATCTTGTATTTCTTGCTTGTTGGTTTGTTCTTATGGGGTTTCTTTCCTTTCTTTACTCCACTTCCTTTCTTTTTTGCCATATTACTTTTTTCCTCCGGACTTTTTCTTCTTATTACGCTTCTCTATTAGGTTCTTTGATTCTTCATTGTCATAAATTTTTAGTATTATTGTGAATATTGGTGTTCCAAAGTTTCCTTTGATGCTTTCTAGAACACATAATTCTTTTTCAACTTTTAGTTCTTTGCTTAATAGTTCTATTACTTCTTCTTTTGTTGGTGTCTTCTCAAATTCTGCATTCGCAACTAGTTCTCTTCGTCCTAAGAGTTCGTTCTTTTTATCCTTGGTTACTTGGTACTTGCTCATCTTACTTTTATTGCGTAGTCTCCTTTCTTTGTTATTTTTAGGTTCTTTGCTACTTCAGAATTCTCTGGGTCAAAGATTATTACTTTCCCTTTAAAGTCTACTACTGATTCATGACTTGCGCATTCAGGGCATTTATCTCCTTCATAAATCTTTTTACAGTTCTTACATGCTTTCTTGCTCATTTTTTCTTTCCTTTAGTATTTTTTATTTTAACTTTTTCTTCTACTGCTTCTTTCTTTCCTTTACGTTTTTCGTCTTTTATCCATTCTAATTTTCCTAGTCCTGGTTGTCTCATTGTTAATCCAACTTTTGGTTGTTCTGCTTTATAACTTATTGCTACGATTCTTGCTAAGCATTGATCTCCTTTCTTTAGGCTTTTCTTTCCGTTCTTTGATGTTAGAGTTCCGGTCTTTGAGTATGTTACGTAATCGTCGGTTACTTGTGTTATGTGTATTAGTCCTTCCGCTACTCCTAAGCTTACGAATGCTCCGAAGTTTGCTACGTCCTTGACTATTCCTGGTATTAATTCTTGTATTTCTGGCTTCCAGATTAGTAGTTTGAATCTTGAGTTGTAATATACTGCTCCGTCTCCTGGTATTACTACTCCTTCTTCTACTTTCATTACTTCTACTACTGAGATTATGAATCCTAGTTCTTTGTTTAAGAATCCTGAGTAGGTGTTTTTTAATTGTTGTCTTACTGCGTCTTTGGTTTCCAGCCCAAATAATTTTGGTTCTACTCTTACATAGTCTTCTACTTCTGCTAAATTAAACATTTTTGTTTTTTTACTCCGTTAAGTAATGGTTTATAGAGTTTTTTGGTATAGCAGGTTTTTAAAGCTTTTGTAAACCCTATTTCGATAGTTTTGGTTTTCAAACAGCACAAAAAACGCACACAGAACAAAAAAGTTTTTTCCAGCTTCCGAAAACCTTTTTTTTAGGATTTTCTCTCTTATTCTACTATTAGTCCTTTTCTTCCTCTTAGGGTTATTACTTTGGCTTTTTCTTTTAGTTCTTTCTTGAGGCGTTTATCAATTGTTGCTACTATTATATTCTCGTGTTTTTTGCAGTATTCTATTATTCCTTTATCAACGTATTTTTTTCCTAACTTTATCATTTCGTGTTTTTCTGCTATTTTCATTGCTAGTGCTGCTGCTTCTCGGTCTTTAGTTTTATTATGATTATTTTCTTTAATTTTTCTTAATTCATTTATTACTTCTTCAGGCACTACTATTCTTGCTCCAGGTATCTCTCCAGTTATTAGTTCTTCATAATACATCTTATTCTTTAAGCATTCTATTATGAAGTTCGTATCGAGTATTATTGTCTTTATCATTAATTATCAATACTTCACAAACTTTTAAATATTGCCTATAACTCCTCAAGTTGTGAATTGAGGGTCTGTAGTACAAGGGGAAGATATAAATATACCCGCTTGTTTCAAAGATCATGGAAGAAAAAAAGAGAATGATTACTGATTATTTAAGAAAAAATCCAAAAGCAACTTACAAGGACATAAGAAGAGATCTTAAACTTCATCCGAACAGATATTTTAGTGGTTTAAAGGAAGCCTTTCTTAAGGCAGGAGTGATACCCCCAAGAACTTTTGACTTTAAAACTCCTGAAGAAAAAAGGAGAATCATTATAGATTATATAAGAAAGAATCCAATGGTTGGAGGGCATACAATAAAAAAACATACAAAAATAAATTTTCAGACAATCTTCAAAAATACTGAAGAAGCTTTTGAAGCTGCAGGGATAAAATATCCAAGAAAGAATCGTAGAAAGCTTTATCTTAGGAAAGTTAATGAAAGAAAAGAAGAAATAATCAGATTAATAAAGGAAAATTCTGAAATCACACTCCCAGAAATAACAAGAAGAACGGGCACAAGTTTTTATAAAATTTTTAAAAGTGTGAAAGAAGCCTATAAAGAAGCGGGAGTGGAAGAAGTTAAAGGAAGTTCTAAGATAAGGAACAGAAAGAAAAAGGAAATAATTGATTTCATTAAAAACAATCCAAAGGCAACCCAAAGAGATCTTAATTCAAATTGCAGAACCCATGTTCAGAGCTTGTTTAAAGGAGGGATTTATGAAGCTTACAAAAGAGCAAAAGTTAGTTATCCTTATGAAAGAATAAAAGTCTATGGTGTAGTCATTAAAGACATAAAAAGGAGAGCCAGGGAATTCGAGGATAGAATTGTATTAAAACTATCAGGTTACGGTAAGGTTAACAGGCTTGTAAAAAGTAAAAGAGGGTTTGCAGACGCAGTCTTAGAAAGGAAGGGAAAGAAAGCAATAGTAGAGATTAAAGATTATCAGTCCCATAAGATATCTTTATCAGAAGCAAAACAATTAAATAAATATCTTGAAGATTTTGAATGTAAACTAGGTTTTTTAGTTTGTAGTAAAAAACCTAAAAAGGATAAGTTTTTAATTGGTAATAACAGAATATATGTGTTGGAGGAATCAGAACTAAAGAATATACCTTCAATAATTGAGGGTCTGTCGTAGAATGGTTTAATACACACGGCTCCAGTGTTTAGTAATAAACAGAGCTACCGTGAAATGGGGGTTCGATTCCCTCCAGGCCCATTTTTACTTATTAAGTTCTTTTATAAAGACTATATTCTTCACACCTTTAGACCTCATAGGGGGTTCGATTCCCTCCGTGTCCATTTTCTTCATCACTAAACATTTATAAATATCTCAGTCATTAATTCTTCATGGTTGTTAAGAAAAAGGGGGTTACTAAGAGGGTTGTTAGGAGTAATCGTGGTGGTTATTCTAATGCTTATCATCTTGAGCACCTTAATACTGTTCTTGTTGAGAATTTTACTGGTCTTCAGAGGGTTATGACTAATCTTTCTGTTAAGTTTGATGCTCTTACAGGTCAGGTTTCAAAGTTATTATCCTTGTTTGAGTTGTCTGCTAAGTCTTTTGCTGAGAAGCAAATTCAGGGCGGTACTGACATTCAAAAGGACGCAGAATTCTTACAGAAACTTAATACTCTTTTAGAACAGAATAAGACTATTGCTAAGGGTTTGACTTTTATGGGTGAGAATATTCGTGAGAGGGTTTATGGTCCTGGGGCCCATAATGATACTCCGCCAGCACCTTCAGGTAGGGAATTCCGTCCTATACCTCGTGGTGTTAATCCTTCAATGTATCATGAGTCGTACGGTTCTGATAATAAGTCTCAGGAGACTAATACCTCTTAATTAAAATGGTTATTGAGAATTTTTCCTCAGTGTTATTTCTTAGATCGTTCACAGAAGAAGTATTAGTCACTATTAATAGACTCAACAATTTAGTTGTTTCTAAAGTTCCAAGTCATAATTTTCATGAGATTAAAAAAGAATTACCAGAGGAACATCATGATTCTCTGAGACTTATTGTCCCTTTTCCTTTGGCAGTTAATCTTGGTAAGCTTAGTAATCCTTTCAGCGATTCATCAGTCATTTCATTGCGGGTTCTTGGTCCTGGTAAGATGATTACTGGGAAGTTTCTTGATGGTTCTAGCAAGTCATTAAATATTTCCTTAGGCAATGATGAGATTACGGAGGTTATTAATTCTTTTTCTAAAGCTTCCAAGAAGGATATTAATGATAAAGTTTTTAATGCTTCTTATGATGGTGTTAGTATTAACGCAGTGATTTCTGAGATTGTTGGTAGTAGGTTTATTATCAGTAAAGAATAGTTTTATTATTCTAATTTCTATATCCCTTCAAATAAGTGTCTTATTTCCTCGTGGGTCCATCCTTTCTTGGTTAGTATCTCTTTTATTTGTTCGTCGGAGTAACCTTTCTTTCTTGCTAGGACTATTAGTTCTTCTGCTTTTTTATGAATCTTTCCATGTTCTCCTGATTCTTTCTTTGTTTTAATTACAGATTTCTTAATTTCTGTTTTTTGCGCTGGTTTCTTTTCAGGGTAATTATTACTTCCTTTAAGGAATATCCAGTAATAAATTCCTGAGAGTAGTATTGTTGTACCAATAATCTCTAGAATTGTTAATAGTAAGTTTGGTGTTCTTCGGTTGTGAGTTACAGGATTACATGATGGACAGTTTGGCCCTCCGCAATCAATCCCTTCTTCATCATAGTTTTTTACGTCGTCATAACAATAATTGCAGTAATCACTGAAGCTTTGTAGTATGAATCTTACGTCTAGTTTTCTTGTTCCTGATTCTAAGGATTTTTCTTTTAGTCTGCTTACTAAGGAGTTTCTTTGTAGGTCGTATACTTCCACGTAGGTTTCTCCGCAGTGTTCTGTCTTAACAGTCTTTATAGGTATTGTTAAGTCACAGTCTTCCCTTACTACTTGTGGTTCAAAGCATTTATTATCATCCATACAGATTCTTTGTCTTTCTCCCTTAGTATTTATCGTTCCCTTGAGTAATTCTCCGAAGTCATAAACTTGACTTCTACAAAAAGTCCATTCTGTGCATTTTGGTGATGGAGTACAGGTTTCTGTGACGTTGCTAAATGTTAAGTTCTCAAATTCTAATTTCTTAATACTAAATTCTTTCTCAAATAATGAGTACTTGTTATTATTTTGATCTTCACAGGTAATAGTTATCTTATTAATTCCCGGACTTACAGCTACACCTTTCTTGGAATAATGAGTACTATCTTCCTTATCAAGGATAAAGTATTCTTTATCATTCATCTTGTACTCACAACGGTTCATAGTAGTGGTTATTCTCACTCCGATGTTTACTACTTTTGTCCCCTGAGCATATTCTCCGATTATTGGTGATTCCAGGATTATTATTGGTGTTTCTTCGTAGTTAACAATTATTGTTTTGTTAGTTATGGTTATAGTCTTTGTTTCTTCTGCGGAGGTATAATTTTGGTTTCCTTCCCAGATTAATTTTATGCTTCTTGTTCCAACACCTTGGAATGTTGTGCAGTTCTGGTAGTCTTTATAAGCGCTACTGTAAGACACATCATCAATGTAGAGGGTTCTTAATCCTCCCGTTTGTTTTGTTGTTGCCTTAATACAGACGCTTGTCCCGTTATTTACTGTGATGTTTCCAAGCTGGTTATTTAGTAGAATTTCCGTTGTCCCCTTAGCTTTTGTTACTTCATAATTTCTTATTTCTGAGTATCCCTTGCTCTTTAGACTTCCGCTAATTGATGGACTCCACCCCCAGTAATGATAGCTGTAGTTTCCGGCCCCTAGGCTCGCAGTCTTATATTCATAAGTGAGTCCGCCAGTAAAGTTAGTAGTTCTATTAAGCCCCCCGATGTCCAACCATACTTTTCCGTCGCTATTCGCCACAGAAGCGCTTAGAGTGATAATATTTCCTTCAGAGTACTCAGTCTTTCCTTGAGGGTTTTCATAATAATTATAGAATTGTGGTGATGGGTTGATTCCTCCATCCACACTACTAACGTTTACTACATTGATTATTACGCCGTCATACCAGCATGTTCCTGTTGAGTTATTATCTGCGGTTATTAGAGTTTTTATTTCGCATAGCAGTCTTATTTTATAAGTTCCGTACTGATTAAAATGACTATCAATATTCATTGATTCAACATTCCACGAATTCCATGTTTGTTGTTCGTTATTCCATAATATTCTTACTTGTCCATCTGGGCTTACAAGGACCATAGTCATATTATTTTCTGATTCATTATTCTCGTAAGATTTTCTCCATCTAAAGCTCAACCATACATCTTCATCACTTGCTGATGGTCTGTTTATTGGCAGGGTTTTTTCCATGTATTCTCCTGACCAGTTTACTCCTGCTCCAGCGATAGTTTTTCCTTTAAGACTTCCATCACCTGAGTAATAAACTACTTTGTCTGGGCTGTTGCTTGTGAAGTCTCCGTTACTACTACTTCCTCCTTGAGTCCATCCCTCTAGTGGTGTTGTTCCATCAAAGTTTCCTAACTCATAAATGGCGTTACCAGTGAATACTATTCTTGGGATAATTATTATTAATGAAGTAGCTATTAGTATCATCACAATTCCATAAAACAGCCTTAGCATAGTCCTCTTTTTGTAGTTCATCATTTTACCTCTTTTCTCCTTACTATTATAGCTTTGAGACTTATATAAATCTTACTTGACATAATTTTATAAATCCTTTAACTTATAGTGTTTGATGGTTGATAATCCTGATAATGTTATAACTAAGGTTAAGCTTGATAAGTATTTTTCTGTAACTGTAGAAGCTCTTGGTATTGCTGAGAAGTCTGTTAACCCGGTTAGTAATGATGATGCGTTGATTATTCTTGATATGGTTAAGCGTTACGTTTCTGATGCTAAGTTTTTTCGTGATGATAAGGGTGATTGGGTTAATGCTTTTGCTGCTTTGAATTATGCTCATGGTTGGCTTGATACTGGTTCTAAGCTTGGAATCTTTCTTGTTGATGATGACAGGTTATTCGTCGTAAAATAATTGGGGTGCTCTTAGCCCTAGCATTACAGACTTTACTGAGTACTCATATATTGATGCTAGGGTTTCACTAGTTATTTCTCCTACTAACTTCTCTAGAAGTCTTGGGTTATCAGAAGATACGGCTTCAGTTCTTTTAAGTTTTAACCCTACAATCATTGTGTCTTTATTTGAGAATTCTGTTGGTACTCTTCTGAAGAGTCTCTTAGCGTTAGCTATGACTTCTAAATGATGTTTTAAGTCAGAATATTCTTCTTCATTAGCGGTTCTTAATCTTTCTTTTCTTTCTTCCTCGATTACTGATAATACTTCATCATTATCCAGAAAGCTTTTTACGAATGAGCGGTAGTTTCTATCGCCAGCTATATCATAACCCTCTTCAAAGAGGTAGTTGACTTTTATAACCCTTCCTTTTAACAGTTCTCCTTGTCCACCATGATGATTTCTCATAGGAACTATTTTTGGGGTAATCAATAAACTTCCGTATTCCTTCCCTTGAGTGTCCATAATGGGGTTAGTAATTACAGTTTTCCCCTCGATTCTTGAACCTCTGGTTCTTAAAGATATCATCCTGATTAGTTCTTCATCATCTAAACTACAAATTACTAATCCCTTCTTAGGAGTCATACGTAATTACCTGTTCATCAAATCATTTAAACATTTATATACTTTAATTATCACTTATTATCAGAGGAGTTTTCATGGTTCATAAGAAAGAGATTATTGTTTTAAGTCTTGGTGGTAGTTTAATCTTTAACCCCTTAGGTATTAATAATTCTTTTCTTGATAGTTTTAGGAGAGTTCTTTTGAGGAATTCTAAGCGTTACAAATTCGTTGTTGTTTGTGGTGGTGGTTCTCCAGCTCGTGCTTATATTAATTCTTTAAAGAATTCTGGGAGGTCTGTTCTTCTTCAGTCAATGATCGGTATTTCTATTACTCGTACTAATGCTCGGTTTATGAGTTACTTTTTTGGTATTGATCCTAAGAAGGGTATTCCTCATGATATGTCTGATGTTAAGAATCTTCTTTTAAAGAACGATTTGATTTTCTGTGGTGCTCTTCATTATGCTCCTAAGCAGACTTCTGATTCTACTGCTGTTAAGCTTGCTCATTATCTTAAGGCCCGGTTCATTAATATTACTAATGTTGATGGTTTGTATGATAAGAATCCTCTAACTAATAAGTCTGCGAAGTTCATTCCTGAGGTTTCTTCTAAAGAATTATTCCGTAGGGCTAATGCTTTAAAGTTCCATCCGGGTCAGCATTTTGTTATTGATCAGGAGGCTTCTAGAATTATTCTTAAGTATAAGGTTAAGTCTTTTATTCTTGGTGATAATCTTAAGAATCTTGATAATCTTCTTAATGGTAAGCCTTTTAGGGGTACGGAGGTATTAATATGAGCGGTGATGATATGACTGTCAGGACTGCTAAGAAATCTGATTATGATAAGATTGCAGTATTGCTTAATGAGTACGCTAAACCTCCTTACAATGAGCCTTGGAAGAAGTCTGATGCTGTTGATACTCTTAATTATTATGCTGAGGTTGGGAAATTATTAGTGGCAGTTATTGATAAGTTGATTGTTGGAGTAGTAATTTTCAGAATAGAGTTTTATAATGGTGAGAAGAAGGTTATGATTGAAGAATTAATTGTTGGTAGTAATCATCAGAATAAAGGGATTGGTAAGGAACTGATGTTGGCAGTTGAGGATTATTGTAAACTTAATGGTATTCCTTATATCTGGTTAATCACCAACATAAAGGCTAATGCCTATAAATTTTATAAGGCTGTTGGTTATGTTAATGATAAAGATACTGTATTCTTCAGTAAGAGGTTAATATGAATAAGAATGTTAAGAATGATGATAACAGTATCATGATTGGTGGTGATTCTGATAAGAATCGTTTGTTTGTTGAGTCTAAAAATACTCGTTCTATTATTCTTAATCATAATCTTAAGGATGCTAAGGACTCATTATATGAGCGTGATTCTGGTTTGAATCACATCATTTGTCGTTTTGCTAAAGAAAAAAATATTACTTTCATTATTGATCTTGATGAGTTATGGAACGATTATTCTAATGACTTATTTCTTAAGGCTAGAGTTTTTTCTCGTGTCATGCAGAACCTTCGATTATTCAATAAGTTCAAGAATAGTTTGAAAGTGATGAATCTTAATGGTAGAACTCCTAGGGAAGTTCAAAATTTATTAATAACTCTTGGTCTCAATACTTCTTTATCCAATTCTGCCGTTAAGAACGCTTCTTAGTAATCTTTTTGTTTAGCTCATCAAGTTTTTTTCCTATTTCCCTAATTTCTTTTTCTGCTCTTCTATTAACTTCGTAATCGTACTTTACTCTTACTCGGTCTTTTTCTGCTTCTCTGTTCTGGCTCATTAGTATTATTGGTGCTTGTAGTGCTGCCATGCATGATAGTATGAAGTTTAGTAGTATGAATGGGTAGGGGTCCCAATTATCGTTTAATAATAATGTTACGTTCGCATACATCCATAATGCTATCATTAGTAAAACTATAATTATAAATGTCCAGCTTCCAGTGAATCTTGTTACTCTGTCTGCGGCTCTTTGTCCAAAAGTCCATTTTCCTACGAATGGTAGCTTGTTTTTTATTCCCTCTTTTTCCATAATTATTATTAGTCTTTCTGTTTTATAAGCTTTACCAATGTTAAGGCATTGCTGTTTCTTTCTTCAGCATCTTAATTATTTCTTCGTTTGTTATCATCTTTATCTTTTTTTCTCCTCTTTCTCTTAATGCTATATTTCTTTCTTTTTCTTCTTTGTCCCCTAGTA
>PFDC01000036.1:12438-13980 GCA_002763035.1 Candidatus Pacearchaeota archaeon CG10_big_fil_rev_8_21_14_0_10_35_13
GGTACGTCTCTAAAGTCCGTATCAATTCTTAATTCTGGTATTTCTTTCTTTATTTCTTTAAGTACTTTTTCTGAGTATTTCTTATTTCTTTCTGTGAAGCTTAGTATTCTTGCTTGTATTGGTGATAGCCATGCTGGTAATGCTCCTTGGGTTGTTTCTAATAAGAATGCCATTACTCTTTCAATACATCCTATTGATGCTCTGTGTAACACCATCGGTCTTTTCTCTTCATTATTTTCGTCTAAGTAAGTCATCTCAAAACGTTCTGGTGATGAAAAATCTATTTGTAATGTTAATAGTGTGTCTTCTTTTCCTGATACATGTTTGTATTGTATATCAAGTTTTGGTCCGTAAAAGGCTGCTTCATTCTTTGCTTCTTTATAATTAATTTTTTTCTTGTCTAATAACTTCTTCATTATAGCTTCTGATTCTTCCCATGCTTTCGGGTTATCAATATATTTTTCTGTATTCTTTGAGTCCCATCTTGAGAATCTATACCAAACTTTTTCTTCTATTTCAAGGCTTTTAAGAACTTTTTTTAGTAATTCCAGTACTCCGTTGAATTCTTCTTCTAATTGGTCAGGCCTGCAGATTATATGGGCATCTGATAATGTGAATTGTCTTAGTCTTGATAATCCCATTAATTCTCCTGATTGTTCATTTCTAAATAATTGTGACATCTCTGCGTATCTTATTGGTAATTCTTTGTAACTCCTAGTCTTCCTTTTATACAGTGCGAATTGGAACGGGCAGGTCATTGGCCTTAGTGCTAAAATATCTTTTCCGCCCTTTATTTGGAACATATCATTCTTGTAATGGTCCCAGTGTCCTGATACTTTGTAGAGGTCTGATTTTGCCATTACGGGAGTATAGGTGTATTTGTATCCTCTTGCTAATTCTTCTTTTTTTATGAATTCTTCCATCTTCATTCTTATTATTGATCCTGCAGGTGTCAGTAATGGTAGTCCTGAACCTATGACCTCATTTAGTATGAATAAGTCTAATTCTTTCCCTAATTCAACATTGCTCTTTAATCCGTCCTTAGTTAATTCTCCTGACATCTTATTCTTTGATAATTTCTTCAGAATCTTTTGTCTTTCTTCTTCACTAGTCTTTTCTTCAGGTTCATTCCCTCCTTCAGTGCTTATGCTTCTGCTTAGTTCGCTTAGTGGGTGTCCTTTTACTTTTAGTGAGAATTCTTTGTAGTATCCGAATGGTGCTCTGTCAACTTTGTAATTCTTTTTTTCTAGTAGCTCTTGTGCTGATGCCATTATTTCCATTGCTACTTGTGGTTTTCCTAAATTACTGCTTAGGTGAGCGTAGGGGTATAGTACGATACTTTTTGTTTTTACTTGTTCTGCAATATTGATTATTTCTGTTACGTACTTTTCTGTGATGTTATTATTATCTCCTTCTTCTACTGCTGTTAGTATTACTAATACTTCTTTTATGGTTTTCTCTATCTTTCTGTCATCGGATAATTCTTCTGGTTCTTTCAGTGCTTTCTTTAGTGGTTTGAAAGTGATGTAATCGCAATGTAAG
>PFDC01000101.1 GCA_002763035.1 Candidatus Pacearchaeota archaeon CG10_big_fil_rev_8_21_14_0_10_35_13
CTTTTTTCGTCCATTTTGTTATGAGGTTGTAATAGTTTTCTATTCCGTAAAGTATGATGTTGTTCTTAATTATTTCTTGTCCGAGGTTATTTTGCGTTTTTTCTATCATACTGATGAATTCTTTTGTTGTAAATTCCTGAATTTCTAGTTTTAATGATAGCAAGTTTAATGATTGATTTAGCCTTTTCATTATTTCTTTATTGTCAGAGATTATACAGAGGTCTATATCTGAACCTTTTGTTTGGGTGTTCTTAACGTAAGAGCCGAATATCAGGACTATCATGAAGGGATATCCGACCTCTTCAATGTCTTTTTGTATCAGTTTTATTCTGGGGTTTTTTGTTAAGAATTCTCTTGTTCTCTTGTCTTCAACATTATATATTTCTTGGTTTGGTATGAGGTTTATTCTCACCAGGTTGGTGTTTCCTATTTTTTCTTTAGTGATAATTTCTGGGTAAAGCTGATTAACAATGTTATGGGTGTTTTTATAGTTAATAATTGTTGCTCCCGAAAGATCCATTATTGATTGATAGTTCTTATTTTCTATCAAGCTCTTTATTATTTTTTCTCTAGGTTTCAGCTTAATACTGCTTTTTCTATTAGACCTTTGTTTCTTAGGTTTTACCATAGTATTATGGTATAATTACCATATTTAAAGTTTTCTCTTCTGTTCCTGATGTTTCCTCTCACCACCAACCTTATGACCAATCCTGAAAGCGATGAATACTGCCAGCAAAGCGATTACTAAAATGATGATAGTTGTGATGTCAACCATGAATAATAGGAGATGATTGAGGATTTAAGAGTTTCGGGGGAGAATTAGTCTCTTATCATTATATGTTCATATAGCTGTTTGATTATACTAATCCTTATAAGGAAATTTCCCATTGTCTTTTTTATGAGTCTTGATTCAGACCTTCTTAGGGGTTATTCTTATACTCCGGAACTTCCACCACTCAATGAACGTTTTACTAAGGCGTTTCTTGATGGAGTGTTATCATTATCATTAAGGAATGATTTCCTTTTTAGTGAACGGAGAGTTCTTACTCCTGATCTTGATTCTCCAGATTTTGATCAAGTAATTGATCAGTTACTAATTGATGAGTCTTCAAGAATTCTTGATGATGGCTATTCTGATGAGCTTGATGTAGAACTAGGAAGGGCTGATATTAGTGTTCTAGACTTCTATACTGCTCGTAAAATTTTTATGAATGTTCATGATCATGGAGGTATTATTACTCCACCGTTCAGTAAGCCTGATCTTAGATTACTTCTTGAGCTTAATAATGATATTCCTAGCCAGGGCACTCCTATTAATTGTGTGGAGTCTTCTGAAGGATTATCAGAATATTTAGGGCTTTCTTCAGTTAATGCTTCTGAAGCTATTCTTCTTTTTTCTGCTCTTCCTCCCATCACTAGTATCTGTAGAGTTTTTGAGGAGTGCCAGGCACTTCAGACTAATGATCCCTTGACTAAGAAACTTATTAATTGGGAAATTCGTACTGATAAAGACTTTCCTTGTGACAGTCCTGATGATGCTGTAAGGATTGCTCATGATTCTGCTCTTGCTTATCATCGTGAGAAATTATTATTGTCTGTTGAGAAGCAAGTTCCTCGTGGTCCTAGGAAATATTTTGATGATAAACGTATTTCTTATTCTAGGGATGAGTCTAGACTTCGGTTTGCTGGAATGTTAGGAATTCTTGATGGGGATTTAGTTTCTACTTCTTATTGTATTGGTGGTAAGGATTATGAGTATGATTCTTTCGCCAGGCAGTATCGTACTATGAGTTCTAAGGACAAGAAGTCTTTTGATCGTGCATGGAAAGAATTCTTCCATGAGACTTGTAAGAATTAAGGTTTTCGGAAAGTTTTTATATCTGTAAGTGTTAAGAATCCCATGCCTATTCCATGTCCTATTTGCGGAACGACTCTTTTTAAGAGTAGTATTCTAGCAAGAATTTTTGGTAGGAATGAATTCTTTTGTCCTAATTGTAAGTGGCGTATGTCTGTTGATGAGTTTCGTGAGCGTGGTGGTGTTGTGGGTATACATTCAGAGAATACTTATAAGGCTGAACGACGAGTTAATAATGAGCGTTCAAGAAAACCTTCTGGGACGCGTAACCACGCTAAGTATAAACCAAGATTTAGTCATAAGAGCTCTAGAAAACATCACCGTTAGTTCTGTTATCAGAATGATGTTTTCGGAAAGTTTTTATAATTCGTTCGTCTCTATTTCTTATGGCTGATACTTATCTTGATAGTAATGGTTATCCTAGATGGAAGGATTCTGGTAGGTTAGTTCATAGGGATGTTGCTAAGAAGAAGATGTTATAGGTCCATGCCATGATAAGACTATTGAATATTTTGATCAGTCTCTTATTGAAGAGGGGTATTCTTTCATTAGTATCTGTTGCGTATTAAATTCTAATCCTGATGAGAATAAGAAAAATCAACCACCAAATACTGGTGTTCCTAGAGATCCCGATGCTTCTTATCCCCCCGTAACAACTACGGGTGGTGATATTCCCTGCGGAACATTTCAGGCTTGGAAGATTCAGAACGAAGATAGTCAACTTCTCCTCGAAAAAGAGCGTGTTTGTGTTGAATGGGAAAATTTTGATTGTCCTAT
>PFDC01000126.1:0-1808 GCA_002763035.1 Candidatus Pacearchaeota archaeon CG10_big_fil_rev_8_21_14_0_10_35_13
GAAACACTTCGAAGAAGCAATGAAAAAAGTAAGGCCATCAGTAAGCAAAGCATCAGCAGAAAAGTACGCAAAGATGGAAGAAGGCTATTTGAAATCCGCGAGAGCAGCACTAGAATCTGGTAAGAGTTACTTGGGATAATATGGAAAAAGAAGAATTTTATTGGAGTATGTACGCCGGAACAAGGGAAGAATATCTAAAAGAATCTACAACCCATAACGCAAGACTATTACGGGACGCCTTTGATGATTATGCTCTAAGTCTATTAACCGGGGGAGTTAGGAGAAAAGAAGTTGTTGAGATTATTGGTGGAAGGATGCAACAAGGAATAATTGAAACAATGGTTGGAAGAATTGGCGAAGGCAAGATAAGTATGACCGAAGCAGAAAAATTCTCAGAACTCTTAGGGTGTTTCTCTTAAGAAAATATTTCTGACGTTACTTCTATTAAGTGATAATAATCGTAATGTTTAAATAGTGAGATTCATAAATGCTGTCATGAAACTTGACGAATTGTTTGTAGGATGGGATTATGACGCTGCTTGTGATAAATTAACAGGAATCCTCGGTCATAATCGCAATTTGATATTTATTGGGGGAAGTGTAAGCCCTGAAGAAATACTCGAAGAAAGGGAATCAAGAAAAAAATTCAAGAATGTTCTAAAAAACTATTATGACACTATTATTAAAACTGAGTATGGTGTGGAAAAATTCTATCGGTCTATAGATGTAGTGAAAAAACGCCGAGAAATGAGTCTGAAGATATTCGACGGTATAAATAATGATGACCTTCTAGCAAAGGTTACTGTTAGAGCTATGATACTAACTGACGGAATAAAAATCAGAAGTATGGGGCAGGCGCTAATTAAACATAACTTAGGTTCTTATAAGTGGAATTAATATGAAGGAATACGAAAAGAATTATGAGAGAGCAGTAAATGATTATCTTTATAATCCTGGGGCTGAAGGAACATTAGGAAGATTATGTGATGCTACTGAGGCACATGTTGCTGGGAGCTTAAGACATCTGTGTCGAACGGAGATAGTGGTTGTTATTGAAGGATTAGAAGAATTAAGAGAGAAAACTACAGGGCCTAGTGGTAAGGTATTAGAATTATTATTAGATAATTATAGGGGTATACTAATGGTAACTGGAGGGATGAGATGAGAAGAAAGAAAGAAATAATGGGCTACTTGATGTTTAGAGGCTTATCAACACCCTATTCTAAAGGTACTTGTAAAAGGATAATCGTCAGAGGTGAAGAAACAAGAGAAGGTAGAAGCCCGCAAATCTTGGTAAGTGAAGGATTAGGACCATGTATTGCTTTAGGTGTAATAAGTGGTGGATGGGGCATAATTGATCATCGAGCCCCTATAGGCTGGGATTACAAGAAACATGTTATAAGTTTCTTTGATGAAGTGGAGAGACGAACTGAGGGGAACGTCGCGAATATTTATGTGGCAGGGGGAACACGTGAAGGAATTAATGATTCTGAAATCTAAAGAGCTAGAAGTATGATAATCAACGAAGCCTTTAGAAGACCAAATATCGTGCTTGATACCTTAGCATGGAATAATAATCCTAGAATAACACAAAGCCTGGAACTTGATCTAAGAAAAGGAACAGGGAGAGTAAGGACTTATAATCAAAGAAAAGAGACTTATTATCAATAATCTTCTGTAGTGACTATTTTCTTGCCATCCTTAAAAATGATTATCGTATTCTCTGACTGAGAAACATTCTCTTTAGACTTCTCAACAAGTTGCGCATATTCCATCACAGAACCAGAATTAACAAGGAATCTCAAAGC
>PFDC01000126.1:1835-2722 GCA_002763035.1 Candidatus Pacearchaeota archaeon CG10_big_fil_rev_8_21_14_0_10_35_13
AAAGCTACGAGGGCACGAGTACCAAACTTCTTAACAAGCCAACGAGAAGCAAAAGGAAGAGTAGAATACTCGGAAATGATGAAGTCAAGAACTTCCCTAGCCTTAGAATCACGAACAGGCTTTTTCTCAAGGAAACGAAAAATGTTACTACTACCACCCTCATAAACAGCACCCCTACCCGTAGTAGCAAAAGGCTCAATAGCATAACCGCTCTGAAGCATCTTCTCAGTATCATGATTATCATAATTAGGAACTGTTTGACCAGCATGAACAATAAACCTATCAACCTGATGACCACAAAGATTGGTTATTGGAGTGAACCCCATCTTAGTAATCTCATCATTAATTGCCTTACCAACCTTCCTTAACTCAACACCGAAATTGGCAGTATCAATAGCAGCCTTTAAAGCATTACGAGAAGCCTCAATAAGCCTCTTATTAACAGGATTATCATCAAGATCCACGGAGAAAGCACAGTCAGCAATAGCACCATCAACCTGTATACCAATATCAACCTTTAATAAACCATGAGCAAGAGTCTCATCATTATAAGCAGGAGTGTAATGAGCCGCTACTTCATTAATAGAAAGATTAATAGGAAAAGCAGGCTTAGCACCAAGTTCTTCAATCATAGAATCAATCTCATCAGCAATAGCGATTAATGGGACACCTAGTTTGATAATCCTCTTAGCATGAGCCTTAAGCTTCTTATGAACCTCCCCAGCCCTAACTAAATCATTAACGTAAACATCATCAAAAACCATACTAGCCTTTATTGAAGAGCTTTTATTAACCTTGCTATTAATCGTGACGTGTATAAGCAAGCGACATATGTCGATAGGTAACCGAAAAATAGTTCGTGAGTAAAATATTAGTCTATTAATGAG
>PFDC01000140.1:0-2834 GCA_002763035.1 Candidatus Pacearchaeota archaeon CG10_big_fil_rev_8_21_14_0_10_35_13
ATCATTTTCTAATAAGATAATCCTCGTAATAATAATCTTCTACTTATCAAACGTACAATACAAAAGCATACCATAAATTGGTAGAATAATACTAAGTTAATCATAGAACACCCACTACTGATATCAAAGAATCCAATCATGTTTCTTATTGAAACAGCCTATAACCATAAAGTGTAGGTTCATTAATTATTGTTTTTTGACATAATAGAACTGTTCAACTAAAGAATTCTTAGCGCGCTTTATTATCTTCTCAATTTTATGACCCTTGGAATTCAGTTAATGAACTTATAGACAAGAATTATTTTATTAAGGATTAATAATAGCCATCACGAATTTGTGAAAGACGAGACTCAGCTTCCTTATTCATCAATAACTCAATACGATTATTCAAAGAATTAATTTCCTTCATAATCTCCTGCTCTTTCTTACTAATGTTCTTAGGAGGAACAAAACCCTTAATCTTAGGAACAGGAAGAGCCTTAACAACTACTGGCTTAATAATCTTCTTAGGAATAATCGGACGCTTGACTAATACTTCAGGCTCATTAACCGAAATAGCCTTCTCAACCTTGAAATCAGTACCTTGGTCCTTAACTTCTTTAAGCTCATGAGAATCATCAACATTAACTAACAAATCATTAATGACAGTGCTGACATTTTGGTTATCAACAGAAGACTCATTTACCAGCCCCTTAATCTGAGGCATAATAATACCCTTATCCTTGCTAAGCTCTGACTCCAAACTATTCAATTGCTCACCTGGAGTGGAAAGCATGTTAGCAGGCTTCGAAGCAATCTGACCCTTAGTACTACTAAGAAGATCATCAGAAGGCTTATTAATCTTAATCGGAGGCTGAGTCTTAAGCTTATCAAGCTCCTTACGAATCTCATCAATATCACGACTCTTCCTAACATCAGAATCTCTAATCTGACTATTATAACGATACTGAGCCATCCTTAAAGAAGGATTAGCCATAATTCTTGCTTTCTCATTACTAAGAATCTTAGAGAAATTAGTAAATAACTCATTAATCTTCATTAAAGTGATCTTCTCACCAGAATACCTAAGAACAGCCATATCATCAGCAAATTTCTTAATTAATAAATCATCCTTACCAAGATCAGAAATCTCATCAAAAGTCTTCTCCGAAGAATAATTATACTTTAACTTAAAAAACTGACGAGAAATCTTACTAAGAGTGTTAAGACGAGAATCAACACTTAAAGAACTATCACCATACTTATTAAGAAGCCTCATGAAAGGAGTAATAATATCAGACTCATTATCTATGAGCTCTATCTTTGTCTTACGTATACGAATAACTATTAATACCAAAATAAGAGCTAAAACAAGTATGACTATTAATACACCCAATAACCATGATAAAGGAATACTACTAAGAGCCATAACCACACCCCTTTGAAAGACTGATAATCATTATTAAAGAACTAAACGCTACGACTTTAAAAACCTTACTTTAATCCTCTAAGGTTTTTAAAGTAAGAGTAATTATTTTACAATCATAATCATGATAAGTTATATAAACTCAGAATGACACTTGAGATAAGAAAAAGAGTTAAAGAATAATGAAGATACACACGATAGGAGGATATAGCGAAGTAGGAAAGAATATGACCGTAGTGGAAATAGGAGAAGACGCATTCATTTTTGACATGGGACTACACTTACCACCAATAGTAGAATTAGAAGATGAAGAAAGAAAGAAAGGATACACAGAACAAGTACTAAGAAGAATAAAAGCCTTACCAAGCGACGAAATATTAGAAAAGAAAGGAATAAAAAACAAAGTAAGAGCAATACTCGTAGGACACGCACACTTAGACCACGTAGGAGGAATACCATTCATAGGATACAGATACCCGCAAGCAGGAGTTTACGGAACACCATTTACTACGTCAGTACTAAAAAACTTAGTAAAGGACGGAGAAGGACAATTATACAATAAAGTATACTCAGTAAACCCTAATAGCAGCATGACCATTAAAGGAAAAAGCGACACCTACACAGTAGAATTTCTTAATATGACACACTCAACACCACAAACATCAATGATAGCACTACACACAAAAGAAGGAATAGTAGCATACGCCCTAGACTTCAAATTAGACAACAGCCCAGTAATGGGACTAAAACCAAACTATGAAGGATTCAAAAGAATAGCAAAGAAAGGAGTAAAAGCATTAATCCTCGACGCGCTATACTCACAAGCAGTAGGAAAAACTCCCAGTGAAACTATAGCAAGACACTTATTAGAAGAAGTGATGCTAACACCACAAAATCACGATAACGGAATGTTAATAACAACATTCTCATCACACATAGCAAGACTGAAAAGCATCGTAGAATTCGGAAAGAAACTAAACAGAGAAATAGTATTCGTAGGAAGAAGCCTAAACAAATACGTACAATCAGCAAGAGAAGTAAAACTATGCCCCTTCTACAACGATATAAAACTAGCAACTTACCGCAGACAAATAGACTCCGTAATGAAAAAAGTAAACAAAGAAAAAACAAGATACTTATTAGTAACCACAGGACACCAAGGAGAACCAGGAAGCGTAATGGAAAGAATAAGCAGAAGAGAATTCCCCTACAACCTAACAGCAAGAGACCACATAATCTTCTCATCAAAAACGATACCAACACCAAAAAACCTAGAAAATAAAGACGTAATGACAAGAAGACTAAAAAGAACAGGAGTAAGAATTTATGAGAACGTACACGTAAGCGGACACGGACATGTAGAAGACATAAGAGACCTAATAGAAATGGTACAACCAGAACACCTACTACCAAGCCACGGAGAACACAA
>PFDC01000140.1:2937-3402 GCA_002763035.1 Candidatus Pacearchaeota archaeon CG10_big_fil_rev_8_21_14_0_10_35_13
GGTGAAATTTGTCGTGTTATTTATAATCGCGGGGTAGTAGTACAATTGCCTTTACATCCTTTAATTAATACGCAGATTGTTTTAAATGCGATTTTACCACAAAAAGACCCTGATGTTTTATGTGAAAGAAATTTGGGAACTTTTTATACAGGAAGATTAAAAATATTACCACCAGTGATTGCAAGCATTAAATTTCTATTAGAAAAATATCAGATTGGAATTGAAGGTAAAAATATTCTAATTATTGGTCGTGGTCGTTTGATTGGAAAACCAGCTGGACTTTGGTTTATAAATCAAAGAGCAACTGTAACTGTAGCTAATAGTAAAACAAAGGATATAAAAGAACTTATAGGCAAAGCGGATATTATTGTTTCTAGTGCTGGAAAACCTGGTTTAATAACAGGTAATTTAATAAAAAAAGGAATAGTTATTTTTGACGCTTCAGTTGTTTCTGAAAATGGAAGA
>PFDC01000180.1:0-5573 GCA_002763035.1 Candidatus Pacearchaeota archaeon CG10_big_fil_rev_8_21_14_0_10_35_13
CACCTTTATCATCAGCAATACTAATATTATCAAATTCCCAATCAATAAGATCAAAAGGAGAAACACCAGGCTTAGTAAAATATCTTTCCACTAAGTCTTGGTTATTCGTAGCATTATTGTTTATTTCTTCACTCATTTTACACCTTTTTTTCTTAAGTGGGTGAGTAAAATTATTTGTCTTTATAAATACTTATTTACTGGAATGAGTACAATTATGTGTTACACGTTAACCCTTGATAATTCTTCCTTAAAATCACCAAGATCCTTAAAATCCTTATAAACACTAGCAAAACGAACATAAGCAACCTTGTCGAGTTTCTTCAAAGATTTCATAATAAAATCACCGATATAATCGCTACTAATCTCACGATTACGACGTTTAGACAAACGAATATCTAACTCCTCAATAACCTTATCAATCTTAACTGAAGGAATAGGACGCTTCTCACAAGCTCTAAGAATACCAGAAAGAACCTTCTCACGAGAAAAGACCTGACGTCTACCATCCTTCTTAATAACAGTAATCCTCTTAGGATCAAAACGTTCATAAGTAGTAAAACGAGAAGAACACTTAACACACTCACGCCTACGGCGAATGAACTCTCTACCATCGCGCTTATTAGTAACCTTCGATTCAGGATTCTTACAAAATGGACAAATCATTATAAAACACCAAGTTTACACACATACAACATCTTGTACTACAAGTCATTATTAGTAACTATCAGTTGTATGATTAAACAATTATTGGGTTGTTAATATATAAACTTTTGGAAAAGATTCTATTATCTAATAAAACAAACGTATGGGTTATGGGTTGAAGATACTCTTAGTGGTTGATAGATAAACAAGACTTCATTAAGCGTAAAACATTCGCTGGGTGCCTTCTAAACATATTAGTATGACGCCTTTAATTCTTTATGTTGAAATATAAACATTTATCTCACAAAAACAAAAGTTTAATAAAGCAGGGGGTTATTACCTGATTAACAAGGAGGTGAAATGATGGCTTTAGAAAATTTATTAGGGGCAACAGCAGAATTAGACGCTGGTGCTTTGCTACTGCTCATTGTCGTATTAGTATGGAAACTTACATGGTACGGAACCGCGATTTACAAAACTTTAGAAAAGAAACAAAAATCATGGTTCGTAGTACTATTCATCGCAGCCTTCGTATTAAACGACCTTGGAATATTAGCAATAATATACTTAATAATTAACAGACAACAAAGAACTACAATGCCTGTAATTACTAAGAAAACAACTAAGAAGAGAAAGTAAGAACTATTATTATTTTTTTATTTTTTTATTTTTAAAAGATTTGGATGAGATTTTGATTACCTATTCCAGGATTCTTCAAAGAATTCTTTGTAACGCTCATAATTTGTTTTAGAAGTTATTACATAAGCACTTGGGACTTCTCCCCAAACAAGAGTTATTACATGATTTTTATAAATATAAATCCCTGTAGGGAGGGTTAGGTTGACAAATTTTGCTATCATACCCTTATACAAATGTTCTTTCTTAAACATCTTCTCAAGACTTTTACGAACTATTAGCCTAACCTTGACCCCCTTACTATTTCTTCGATGATGAAAGTTTCTAAAAAAGTTCTTTAATCCTTCTGTTTCTAATTCTTCTCTAAGGGCAAATACTTGATATTCCTCGCCTTTCTTAAGGTTCTCAAGCAAATTATTTAATGCTGTAGTGATCCCCTTAATTCCTTCATAAACCTCTGCTTCCTGGATATCCTCAGAACTCTTTTGTTTCTTAATAAGTTCAGGGATATTATCTAAAAGATTCTGTTTTTTCTCTTCAATAAAACTTACTAAGTTTTTTGGATCACTAGCCTTAAAATGTTTTGTTTTAGAAATGAGGATGTACGAAGAAAGGCCTTTATTGATTAATCTATCGAGGGTCTGATAAATTTTTGATAATGGAACTCCAGACTTCTTAGATAATGGCCCGGTGGTAGTTTTACCAAGCTCAAGAAGTGCAATGTACACTTCAATTTCCCTCACACTAAGTCCTAATTCTTTCAAACTTTGTTTAAGATTCATAGACTTCTAAACAATCTGAGGTTTATAACTCTTATGGTTGATACCCCTTTAGGGGTAAATAATGCATATAAGCCCCCTTACCCTATGACTATTAATGAGTGATAACAAATCACTTGTTATCTTTACGTTTACAAAAACTGTAAGGAGGTAAAAAAAATGGAAAAACAAACAATAGAAAGAATAATAGAAAGAATTGAAAGAGAACATGCAACACTTGAGAGAATGGCGAGAGAACGCATGAAGGATAGAGAAATTCCTGCCGATGATATCGAAAGATTGAGATTAGTTGGACCAATGAGACCTCTAATACTTGAAGGTTTCGGAAAGGTAATTGAAGACGGAATAGTCTATCTTGAAGTGAGCTCTCCAATGGGAACGCCCGGAGATTCTGGATGGACAGGTCTCTCTCTATATGAGCACGATCCAGAAACTGGAACTCGTGCTACATTTCCTTTTATAAGCGTGGGTGGAAGAGAACCAACTGTCTATAAAGACCACTATAAGGCTGTTATTGGGGGGATTACGAGCACTGCTGATGCCGCGATAGATCAGTTTCGTAAAGAGGGCACTTCACTTTTCATAAGACACATAAGAAGTGATTTGATGCCAATAAGACGCATAAGAAGTGATTTGAGGTCATTTTATTAATTGTAAGAAAATGAGAACATTTATTGAAAAACTTGGAAAAGGAAGAGAAGAAAGAGACAGACTAGTAGCTGGAGCTTTAGAGAAAATTGACGATCCTAAGGTCGGAATTGCATATGTCATAGGGGAGTCGTCTGAGGGGGATAGTGGTACCCGATGTTCCTTATATACTGAAGACCCATTTAGGGAGGGTGGCGCTAAGCCATACTTAGTTGTTGGAATATCAGGAGTTTCGCCATCGAAAGTGACCCAAAGTGTTATGGACAAACTATGGGCTGTTAGATGTCCAGTAATTGGGCCTGCAGCCGGTCCTCTCAAAAGTGATGGAAGAAGGGAGCCATTGGATGACGGATTTCTTTGTTCAGATACTTCAGAAAGGATGGAGTCTGAGAGAGAGATATAGGTCGTAATGTAAGCAGAAAAATTTATTTTTTTATTTTTTTATTAATTTCTTCAAGTAAGACTTTTGTATTAATATTTTTAGCCTTACAAACAACTTTGATACTTGAATCAAGAGGCATGATACAATCACTAACCATTATTCCATGCTTCAAGAAAACACCTTCAGAATCAGGAATTAGTTTAAGCACTTCATTAATAGAATAATCACCGTCAATAACTAAAGAATTATTCAATAACTTACCACGATTAGTAGAAAGCCTTAACTTTTCAACAGCTTCCTTAATAGCCACCACAACATTCTTACATTCCTTAAGAGTATTATCAATACCTAGACTGATACGAAGATTACCACTATTATTAGTATCAACACCCAAGGCCTTGAGAACATGACTGCCCTTAGAACTCTTAGAAGAACAAGCACTACCAGTACTAACACAAATACCCTTATTATCAAGAATTATTAATAAAGCATCGCCCTCAACACCAGAAAAACTAATATTAACATTACTAATAACTCTCAAACCGCTAGCAATACCAGGGCCGTTAAGCTTTGAACCAGGGATTTTTAAGAGTTCAGTAATAAGATAATCTCTAGATTCCATAATCCTCTTCTTACTAACACCACCCCAAACCTCAACAGCCCTTGATAAACCAACAATTCCTGGAACATTCTCAGTACCACTACGAAGACCAAACTCATGACCACCACCAGTATTAACAGGCGAGAGCTTTAATCCCTTACGAACATAGAGAAAACCAACACCCTTAGGACCATTAATCTTATGAGCAGAGACTGACAATAAATCAATACTTTCTAAAGGAATCTTTACCTTACAAAAACTCTGAACCGCATCAGTATGAAAAACTATTCCTTTACTATGACAAAGCTCGCCAATCTCAGCTATGGGCTGAATACTACCAACTTCATTATTAACATGCATTATACTAACAAGAAAAGTATCATTACAAATAAGCTTCTTAATATCATCAATATTAACAACACCAACACTATTAACAGGAACATAATCAACACGAAAACCCTCATCCTCTAAAGACTTACAAGTCTGGAGAACCGCAGGATGCTCAATCCTTGAAGTAATAATGTGCTTCTTCTTATTAGAATGATTCTTCGCCAATCCACGAATTGCTAAGACATCACTCTCAGTACCACCACTAGTAAAAATAATTTCTGAAGCACTACAACCAAGAAAATCAGCAATCTTCTTCCTTGATTCCTCAACAGCATTACGGGCAATTCTCCCAATCTTATGAAGTGACGAAGCATTACCATAATCCTCAAGAAAATAAGGAATCATGAACTTCAACACTGACTTATCAACCTTCGAAGTAGCAGCATTATCAAGATATATTCTCTTCATAAAAAGAATCAGGAAAAGGATTATTTAAAACTTATTAAGCGAAAGTTTCTAAGAATTCCTGAGCATCAATGACTCCCATATCAAAAGCGGCATTGATCCTACCGCGATTAGTATCAGTTATCTTTCTAACAGGGTTCTTAACTTTCGGGAGTATCATCCTCACTCTGTGATCATCAATATCTCTATAAAGCTTTTCACGGTTCTTCTCATAGTCTCTTATCGTCTGATTAATCGCGGGCGGAAGGATTCCTGAAGCTAAGATTAGTCTCCTACCAATCCTAGCGCCTTTCCCTAAGTTCATAGCGGAGTTATTTGGTTTGTTGAATATTGTAATGACCTCTTCATGACCATCATCAAGTGCTTTTTTCACCGGAAACGGATCAGACAAGCCTCCATCAAAATATCTGATGCCATCAACTTCTCTAGGAGAAGTAATTATTGGATAAGCACTAGAAGCACTGAGAACCCTGAGCACATCCGATCTTTTTCCATTAACTAAACATGCATTCCCATCAGAAGAATTAGTAAGATTAACCAATAATCTTGAACTACAACTCAACAAGGAGTTCACATCAAGTTCTGAGACTCCACCACTGCCAAATATCTTCTCAAGATAACTTAGGTCCAATAAATCTCTTCTTTTAAGAATATTATCAAAGCTTACCAATTGCCTTCCATGAACGCGATTCCTCCAGGTGTCCTCGATAGTATCAAACTGTCCTGAAAGCATGAATGTGGCAGCATACCCACCAACTGATGAAGTATAGACTGTGTCAAAGAAATCTTTTCCTAACTCTTTACCGAGGGTCATGCAAGCACCGGCAGCATAAGCGCCCCTAAGTGCTCCTGAGCCCATTACCAAAGCTTTAGTCATTAAAAATTGTGAATACCTGGCTTTTTAAAAGTTATCATAAAAATCCTCCTAAGAAAAAACTTACTGGGTAATTCTTTGTAATCCCTCACTAAAACAAAAAACTAATTTACAAACCTTTCTTAGCATCATGATGACATTCATGATTACAAACCATTAAAGCTTCCTTATTATGCTTCTTACAAATACCACAAGTATCACCATTAATTCTAGAGA
>PFDC01000180.1:5594-14729 GCA_002763035.1 Candidatus Pacearchaeota archaeon CG10_big_fil_rev_8_21_14_0_10_35_13
ATCACCATTAATTCTAGAGATTTTTAATAAACGAAAGATTTCATGAAAACCCTTACTTAAATCATCACTAATAACCTTAGCAGAAACACTGATTTCCTTCAATGTAGCCTTACAGAACTTTGTTTCCTTAGCACGCTTCTTAGACAAATACTGAGAAACCGCAGCCTTACTAACACCCAAAGAACCACCAGCCTTTTCAAAAGTTAAACCATACTTCTTAGTAAGAACCTTAGAAAGCTCTTTACGAATACTAGGGATGATATACCAAACTTCAACTTCCTGAGGTAATAAATAAGCCATTAATAAACACCTGTTTGTAAAAGATAGTTAACAAGGCTTATAAATGTTATGAAAGAAAAAATAAGAAACTAATAAGTAACCTAAAGAGCATATCTTCCAACAACTCTTTCCCTCTCATCTCTTGTTGTTACATCTTCCCCATCGGAAAGTACAACCACAAAATCGTAAGGATTACTAGTCCTAACAACATACCAATCCCTTTTACTACTATCCCTTTCTTCACCCTCATAACCTCTACTTTCACCCATAAAAACGTTAAGTGTGTTGACTTAGTCAATTACCAACTAATGAATTAGTTAGCTTGCAGTTCCAATTTTCGTTTGGGAGATTGTCTCCGAAGGACGTCACAAAGAGTGAAACGGACTGCGATTGGCTGATTGACAACCAGCCTACTAAATTCAGGTTTACCAAATTTAGCGATATTATACAAAACAATTCTTTTTATTTAAACGTTTCTATTGTGATTTTTAGGCAAATTCATCTGATGATTAAAATCAATCAGTTTTCTTTGCTACGAGAATATAAATATTGTTATAATCTTATGACCTGTCAGATAAATAATCATTAATAAGATTTATAAACCTGTAATCATCATAAGTAATATGGTGGTCGGACTAATTATCGGAATCGTACTCGCAGTTATTGTATTAGCATTTGTAGTATACTACAACAAATTCGTAATTCTAGGTAATAGAATAGATAACTCACTATCACAAATAGACGTGCAACTAAGAAAAAGGGCAGACTTAGTACCAAACCTAATAAGTACAGTTAAAGGATACGCGAAACACGAAACGGGAATTATGAAATCAGTAACTGAAGCAAGAAAAGCATTACTAGGAGCAACAGACCTCCAAGGAAGAATGAAAGCAGGAAACCAACTACAAACAGCACTAAAAAGCATATTCGCACTAGCAGAAAATTATCCTAACCTAAAAGCTAACGAAAACTTCTTACACTTACAACAAGAACTATCAGCAATAGAAGACAAAATAGCATATTCAAGACAATTCTACAACGACAGCATACTAGACTACAACACAAGCGTAGAAAGATTCCCAGGAGTAGTATTCGCAGGAATATACGGAAAGAAAAAGAAAACCTACCTAGAAATACCAAAAGAATCAAGAGCAGTACCAAAAGTAGAATTCGAATAGAAAGATATCAATAATTCTAAAGATACAATTAACCAATGAGTAACCGATACGTTGAAAGCATTGACAGATACGGGGAGTGGTTGACCAAAACTTCTAGGGGTATATGTTTTATTGCATTCTCATTATACTTATTTTTTAGTGGGTATAATTATTATCATAATGCCCGACAAGAAGCAGAGAAGAACAAGCGTGTGTTTACAAGAATGATTAATACTCAGCTTAACGAAACAACAACCCTTAGAAGTATGAATGATGCTCTTAAAGAAATACTTAATGAGGAACTAGGGAAGTCTATTGAAGAAAAACGTTAAGTATTAATACTTCTAAACACTAAGACTATTAATGGGAAAACTCACGAAGTATTTTCTCGCAACCCTATTTGCAGGTTACGTATTACTAAATTCTGGATGTGCATTCTATCATGACGCAGTTAAAGTACCAGAAAGAGTAATTGAAACACCAGGAAATGTAGCACGTGAAGGAATAAACAACTTAGGAAGTAACCTAGGAGACTTATTAGCAGGAATAGAATGTGAAGGAAGAAGATAAAAAGTCAAAAGATTAAAGAAATGTAGGAATAATCAACACTCTTAAGATAATTTAATGAGTTAAAAACAATAATAAAGACTTCCACAAGTTACTGTTAGGATAATAATGCTTAAATATTACTAGAACACTATAATCTTATGGTTATAAGAAAAAGTCGTGATAACATCAGTAAGAACAAACGTTTTATACTCATAACTATCATAATAATCCTTGCGTTAATAATAATTCTTAGTAACGTAAATATCATTAATAAAACATTCCTTTCAGGATCTTCAATTATAGGAATATACCTCCAAGAAATGCCTGTAATTACACAAGAAATACTAACTTGCGGGGATGGGAATTTAGATGCTGGAGAAACTTGCGACGACAATAATACCAATAGTGATGATGGATGTAACTCTGAATGTAAGCTTGAAACCGGTGATGTGAACTGCAAAGAAGGAAATATTTATTATATCTCATCAAGCTTAGGAAATGACGCTAATGACGGATTAAGCACGCAAACACCAAAACAGAGTTTAACTGAACTAGACTCATTAATTGATACACCTAACGCAGCCGGAAGATGCGTATTACTAAAAAGGGGAGATACCTGGACTATGCCAGGGGCAGGAAATAACGGAATACATCTTACATCAGCACACGGAACTAAAGAAGAACCAATATACGTAGGTGCTTACGGGCCAACTTCTAATCCTAAACCAATATTTGATTTGAACATCACCGGAACAATAATAAATATTAGAGGCGCTGATAAAGAAAGCAATGTTCCATCAAACATAATCTTTGATAACTTACACTTAACAACTACTAAAGCACCAGGACAAAGACCATCAACAGGCATAGTAATTCTAGAAACTTGGAACTCATATGACCCTAGAGACATAACCGTTCGTAACAGTATAATAGAAAGATTAAGAATGGGGCTAGCAATACAAGACGGTGTTGATGGTTTTACTTTAGAAAACTCTATAGTAAGATACAACTTCGCAATGCCACCAGAAAGCGGACATTCACAAGGAATATACGTTGGTTCAGTAAAAAATGTTAACATAATCAATAACGATTTTAATTGCAACGGGAAAACTATTGTTTGCGGAGCAACCACTGACTCATGGTATGATCATAACATGTACATATCTCACTGTGAAGACTGCCTAATAGAAAACAACAAAGTTCATGGAAGTCTTGACGGAATAAAAGTAAGAGTAGGAAATAACGTTGTGATAAGAGGTAATGAAGTATACGACTTATACCTCTCAGGAATAAGCCCTGGAAGTAGTGATGGGCAAATACTATCAAACACTATTGTTGAAGGAAACTTAATACATGACGTGCCTATGGGAATTGTAATAAAAGAACAATCAACAGGCCCAGGATACGTTACTAATATGGTAGTAAGAAATAATATTCTTTATGATACAAAAATAGGACCAACATATGGTGTCGGATCAGTATTCTTTAACGTAGGAAGCGGGGTATACGACGGATTATATATTTATAATAATCTAGTTTACGGGATTGATGGGAGGGGATATTACTTTTCGGTCAACGATAAAACTTCAGAAAATTTTAAGAATGTAGAAATTAAGAATAACATGTTTGTTAGACCAAATAATGAGGCTAATATACTTGTTAAGATGTCCTCCACGACTCTTGGGATAACACAAATAGATAATAACCTTTACTACTCATCAAGCGAAGGAAACTTACTGGAAATCGACGGAGAAAAATACCCCTCCCTTGATGCGTTTAAAGAAGCATACCCAACAAAAGAAACTAACGGTATGGAAGCAAACCCTGATTTTGTTGATGGAACAAATAAGGACTTCCATCTGAACAAAAAAAGCCCCGCAATAGACTCAGGAGTTCTAAGCGTTAGTAAAGACTACGATAACAACCAAAGACCTTATGGTAAAGGAATAGACCTAGGACCTTACGAATACCAAGGAAAAGACAACTCTAATGAAAAAAACAATCAACTCCCAACAAAAGAAATTTGTGGTAACGGGAATTTAGATGCTGGAGAAGAATGCGATGATGGGAATATTGTTGATGGTGACGGGTGTTCAGTGACATGTAAGAATGAAATACTAACAGCCCTACCTCTGGGTTATGGAGGCTATACCTCCCCTTCTTTGATAAGCATTAATGCAGAGATTGATAATGACCTATCTGTTGGTGAAGCACCTTTTACAATTCATGTTTCCGGTTCTCCAACTACAGCCGTTGGAGAAAATAGGACTTATGAAAACCTCGAATACACATGGGACTTTGGTGATTCCAATTCACAAGTAACCTTCGCGAATCCAACTAGCAGTCAAACAGTTAACTCAAATTCTGACCAAAAAGGACCTGAAGCAGCACATATTTATTATGACCCTGGAACCTACACAATTACCTTAACTGTAAGAGGCTGGACAGGAAGTCAATACGTTACAAACACAGAAACTTTAATTGTCACAGTATCTGATTGGTCCGGCGAAGATAAATATTTTGATCCTGTTAGTGGCGATGATTCTAATGATGGCTCTGAAGCTTCTCCTTGGAAATCTTGGAATAAACTAACCTCCTGGATTCAGGGAGGCAATTATAGAAGTGCTTATCTTAAACGTAATACTGTGATGGACGCCACAAATACTATCGTACTTAATGGTAATCATAAAATGTTAAGAGCTTATGGCACTGGTGCTAATCCTTTGATTAAAGCATCAGATTCCTGGATTTCTGGTACTGTACTAGTTAATTTTTGGGGTAACGCCGTTGAAGTTGGAAATATGTTTATTGAAAGTATTGATTTAGATAATAATAACGGGAAAGTTGGTACAGGTTATTTTGCTTATACCAAACCCGTTACTTCTTACACTCCTAATGCTGCTGGCAACATTCATGATATTACTATAGTTAATAGTCACATCAATATTGATGTTTCTGGTAATCCTGTTGTTTTCACTGGTGAGGGTCCTGAAGTTCGTGTTTCATTCTGGAATGTTGGTTTTGACCATGGAACCGCTAAAGGTCGTCAAGGATTATACATTGCTGGACAAAAGTTTTTGGCAGTTATGGGAGGTTATTTTGTTGGTGGTGAAGGCAGTTTTATTGTTGACCATAGTATTTATCCTAACGGCTTTGATAACATGTTGTTTCGTTGGATTGATTTTCATCCCGTAATAAAAAAGAATTTTTGTATTGATACTAACACTAATAATAATTCTTATACTCTGATAGACAGTATCATGTGCCGTGGTCATGGTAATGGTGTTGATGTAAGTAATGCTTACAATAATCATAACAACTTTTTTGATGAGTTTATTGTACAGAATAGTGTATTTACTGATTTAAGAATTAATGGTCAAGGGAACGGTGTTCTAGCTTTTAGTGTTGGGAGAATAACTGTTAGGGATAATACCTTTTACGATCTCCCTGGTTCTGCAGTCACTATATACGATACTAAAGTTAATGCATTAGTTTACAGAAACAAATTGTTTGATGTCGGGATGTCTTCTTTTCCTAAAGGTAGTTCTGGTGAGTTTAAAGATAATATTATGGTACATAGTAGTACCAGGTCTTACTTAATACTTTATTATATTAATTCAAGCAATTGGGTCTTTGATTATAATCAGTACTGGACTCCTAACATGAAAACTCTCTTTTGGGATCCGGGAAGCGGTTATTATAACCTTAGTTCTTGGCAAGCTCTAGGCTTTGATATAAACTCTATTTTACAAGACCCCAAGTGGATTAATCCAGCAAAGGGTGATTTCTCAACTATCAATGCTTGTGGCAACGGAATAATTAACGGTAATGAAGAATGTGATGACGGGAACTTAATTAATCAAGATGGATGTTCTAAAACTTGCAAGAATGAAATTCAACCACCAATATGTGGTAATGAAATTATCGAAACAGGGGAAGAATGTGATGGTAATACACAAGTATGCATTGATAACCAAGGATACTCCGGAACACAAAATTGCAAGAATAATTGTAAAGGGTTTGACAACCAATGCCAAATAACAGAAAGTTGCGGTGACGGGATAATTAATGGTAATGAAGAATGCGACGAAGGGAATGATGATAATAAAAATATTTGTTTACCTAATTGCAAGAAAAAAAAGAATGTAGACATTAAAACATTATTTGATGGAGGAGAAACAACACATATAGAACAGTTGTTAGACCTAAAGAAAGTACAACTAAAACTTGAAATCTTAGGTAAAGGAAAAATAAAGTTCTTACAAGAAATAAACTTCCACGAAAAAAATAATACTATAAAGAATACTGAAGTAGGAGAAAGAATTGTAAATAATGTAGAACTTACAGAAACAAGCATAATAATAAACACTGAAGAAATGACAGAACTAAACCAAAGCGCAGAAATAACCTTCTACGGAGTAACCTTAGAAAGACCTTACATCCTACAAGACGGAAATAAATGCTCAGAAACAATATGCCAAATTATTAGTTATAATCAAACATCAGGAGAACTAACATTCTCAGTAACACACTTCACAAACTACACCATCATCGAAGAACCAGAAGAAACAATTACCCCCCCAGTAGGCGACAATAATCCTAGCGGAGGTTCAGGAGGAGGATGGGGCGTAGTAGTAAGAGACCAAGTAACAGAACAAGAAAACATTACCCCTAATGAGGATATCTCAGGAAATAATGAAGAAACAATAAACGAAGAAACAATAGTTGAGGAAAAAGAAATAGTTAATGAAAGCTCTAATAATACAATAAGAATAATTTTAATCTTGGCATCAATTGTAGCATTGATAATATTAATAATGATAATAATAATTCTAAAGAAACTATTAAGAAATAATAAACTAAAAAACCTAATAAAAAAGATTAATTAATCTTCCTCAGCTTACCAAAAAGTTTTATGAGAACTTCCTCAGCTTACCAAAAAGTAAAACTTTATCATCAGAAGGAACAAAAACACTAAAACTCTGAAGTTTAGCCCTAGGAATTACTGAAAATTCCTTAGAAGGATTCTTAACAGGATAATTATTAATACAAGAACCCTCAATAAGAGGAAAGAATGAAGGGATGATGAACCAACCCTTATTCAGGAATTCTCCAATAAGAAAACATTTGAACTTCTCCTTCTTCACACCAGCAGAATCAGAAATCATAATCGCAGGATGAAGATGAGCAATAACAACACTCTTAACTTTAGATAATAACTTCTTATCAATACTATCAAACCACTTATGACCATGAAGAAAAAGAATCCCCGAATTAGTAAGGTAATAATCCTTATAATCTCTATTATCAATTAAGAACTTCTCATGATTACCACGAATAAGGATGATGCCCCCACCAGGAAGAAAACGTTCAAGAAAAGAAAGAAATTCACGAACAGCCTTACTTTCAGACTTATTATAACCAAAATGATGCTTTAAATCACCAAGAAGAACAATATTTTTAAGAACAAGATTATCCTCTCTTAGTTTATCAATTATCTTCTGAAAATCATTAATGCTTTGCTCCAACTGATTAAGAGGGAAAGCCATACCAGAATTAAAAAGCTGTTCCTCATAACCCAATTGTAAATCACCGATTACCAAGATACCATCATCAGGAAAAAATAATGATTTGCCAAAAATACGAAAATTATCCTTCATCAAGATTATAAGAAACTAAAGGATAAAAACGTGATGGTTAAAGAAAAGAACTATGTCAGAATACGAACTTGCGCTAAAATTGGTAAGTTTGACAAATCCTTGGTAAGGAAACTAATGTTGTTCTTAGGAAGTAATTATTCTTAACACTGCTGAAGAATATGAAATCTTTATATAGTTGTTTTTGTTGTTTTATGTAATAAAAAAGGTAACAAAGATAGTCCTATATCAAGGGGAAATCAAAATTTAGTAGGCTTGGCACACAGAAAAAAGAAGTTAGAAAAACAGAAAGTTGAAATGAAAAATAAAAAGAAAGCGATAAAAATTGTAGTGTTTACCATATTTCTGATATTGCTAGTGATATTCATCCTTCAATTGATTAATAACGCGAAAGTAAGATTCAGCCCTGATGTCATCAGCTCTAAAGGGATTTATGAAATAGAAAAAACTTCGACGGAAAGTGTATACATACTAACAAAAGCCATTCCAGAAATTCTAAAAATAGAACTAAGTGATAATGGAATAAATGATTATGAGCTAGTAGTAATCAACTTAGGAGAAGACTTTAAACAATTACTAATCTACAATAAGAAGAACTGTGGTATAACCAGAGGGTATTATGAAAAGTGCTCTAAAGAAATAACGACTATAGAACTAAAGATAGAAGAAATAATGATTACCCCAAGTTATGAACTCCTAAAAAATAATCTCCAAGTTGGTACACATACTGCAACTACACAAGAAGAAAATATTTTTATAGGAATCAAAGAAGGAATGATTATTGACGGGCCTTTAGGAATACAAGAACAAATATTCAATCAAGTAATTAACGGGATAGAACCAACTAACGAATATAAAGGGCCTGTAGGAGAAGTAAATGCTAAAACAAGGGTTACAGAAAAAACAATATCTCTGGGAAGAACCACAACTAACGGGATTATTATTGACTATACAGCCATTGATTATGCAGAATTGGCCAAGAATTTAAAAAATGAAGGATTAACAAACGAAGAAGTTGGAGACATAACGAGCTACTTAAAAAGTGGTGCAGGAGTAAACTCTGAGTCAACACCAGTAACTGGAGCAGTCGTAGGGGTAATAAAAACCTCAGAAATAATTGGGATAATAATCATAATTGTAATCATAATCTTAATTATAGTCTTGATGAAGGTAAAGAGAAGTAAGAGAGGTATGGGCAAATGAAGAGTCAAAAGAATCAGAGGACCACTAGGATGATGGTTTATTTCATATATTTCTTACTCATAGGATCAACATTTAATGTGGGGGCTGTAAATGCTGAAAATAATACTAATAGCCAAGATAATAATGGGATAATAAAAACTTTAACAGACTTATTAAAAAAATTATTTACTAAAGAAAAAGACGTTTCTTACTCTCCAACAAGCTTTTACTTTGGTACCACCCCTTCTACTAATCCTACAACTACGAACCGTTTTGGTACTGCACCTTCTACTCCTTCAACGACTGTTACC
>PFDC01000029.1 GCA_002763035.1 Candidatus Pacearchaeota archaeon CG10_big_fil_rev_8_21_14_0_10_35_13
TACTACTAATTTCTTGTTTTCTTGTAGGTATAGTGTTTCTGTTGGTGAATAATGTATTTTTCCCCCAATCTTCTCTCCGTAACTGCTTTTCTCGTTTAGTGAGTATGCTTCGTTGCTACTGCTCATTATCTTTTCTCCTATTATCACTGTTGTTATCATATTATCTTACCGTGAGGGTTTTATTTAAACCTTACTTGCTCCATAAGAAAGTTTTTATACTACCTTCAATAGTTACTTTTATGAAAAAGTGGTTATTGATTCCTGTATTGATGATTGGTTTAGTTATTGGTTTCGTTATTGCTCAGTCTTCTAATGTTGATACTTCTAAGCCTTATCACCCATTACAACAAGTAACTACTGATTCTGGCACCACTTCTGTTGATGCTAATAATAACAAGGTTATTGATCTTGCTGATAAGTCTTCTGATTCTGATAAGCTTGGTGGTAAGACTCTTACTGAAGTTATTAATAATTTTGGTAAGTGCACTGGGGTTTTTGATTCTCAGACTGCTACTCCTGTTACTCTTCCTGAGGGTTCTACTTCCCTTATTAATATTCCTTCAGGTTCATGTATTGATAAGCCTTGTACTATTATTGTTTATGATCTCGCTGCTCAAACAGCTAGGCTTTCAATGGGTGCTACTTATATTCAGAGAACTGCTTATTTGAATCGTTGGATTGCTGATGTTTGGGGTTCTACTGCGACTACTTTTGGTATTAATAATTTTAATTACGATAGTGCTGTTATTATGAATCTTCCTTACAGTCTTGTTCTTAAGGATGATACGGTTGCTACTCTTGCTCAGGGTGGTGAGCAGAGTAATACTCAGTGGGCAGTTATTGGCCCTCATAATACTGGTAGTTTGGGGATTTGGATTGATGTTTGTGGATAAAAATGTCTTTTCTTAAGAATTATTTTCTTGCTTTGAAGTCTTCTCTTAGTGATTCTCGTATTTTCAAGTCTTTGTTTCTTACTCTCATCATGTATTTTTTTCTTATTATTATTCTAGTATCTTTCATCGGTTTAACAGTTTCTGAGGTTCTTTCTTTCCTTGTTGGTTATGAGGGTTCTTCTAATATTCTTCTTAATCCTTTAGTTCTTATTAAGGACGTTTTTTCTAGTAATCCTTCTTTCTTTATTACTGCTCCTTTAGTCTTTGTAGGATTATACTTTCTTGTTGGTTTGTTTTTTAAATCATTTATTTGGAAGATAAATGTTAAGAGTTCTTGGTCTTTTGTTTACTTCCTAAAATTTGTTTTTCTTAGAGCTTCATTTCTTATTATTTCTTTAATTATTACTCTTCTAATCTTCTTCTTTACTAATGGTACTCTTACAATTGTTCTTTCTATTATTGTTTTCTTGTTGTTGAGCCATTATTTTTTCTTGTCATTATTCTATTTGTCTAAGTCTAATAAGATTGGTAGTTCTCTTAGGGGTATCAGGGAAGATTTTGTTATGTTGATCAAGCTTCTTCCTACTTACCTTTTCTTCTTATTACTACTTGTTATATTTGTTGTTTTGTTCTTTTTTGGTCTTAAGTTCTTCAGTCCCGATGTTCTTCCTACTGTTTCTTCTATAGTTTCTAATCCTCCGGTCATCATTGACTATGTTTATTCTTTCATTTCTATAAGTCTTTATTCTTTCTTTTTGTGGATTCTTTATTCTTCTTTTATTCGTGTCTTCTTTACTGATGCTCTTAACATCTCTCTAAGCATTCCACAGAAAGTTATTAATAGCCGTTCTTAGTATTCTTTTTATGGTTGATCATTTAGATTATGACTTTGTTAAGTTGGAAAAAAAGTGGCAGGAACGTTGGGAGAAGAATAAGGTCTTCGTTGCTGTTGATGATAGTAAGAAGCCTAAGTTTTATGTTTTGGAAATGTTCCCTTATCCTTCAGGTACCGGTCTTCATATGGGCCATGCTTGGAATTATACTATTGGTGATATTATTGCTCGTTTTAAACGTATGAGGGGTTTTAATGTTCTTCATCCTATGGGTTATGATTCCTTAGGCCTTCCTGCTGAGAATGCTGCTATTAAGGCTGGTGAGCATCCTGCGGATTATAATTCTAAGTCAATTCCTAATTTTACTCGTCAGATGAAGGAGATTGGTCTTTCTTATGATTGGTCTAGGACTTTTTCTACTGAGGACTCTAAATATTATAAGTGGGATCAATGGATATTTTTACAAATGCTTGATAGGGGTCTTGCTTATCGTAAGAAAGCTCCTGTTAATTGGTGTTCTAAG
>PFDC01000144.1:0-2470 GCA_002763035.1 Candidatus Pacearchaeota archaeon CG10_big_fil_rev_8_21_14_0_10_35_13
GAAGAACTCTTATGAACCTTAAACAGCCTAATGACCTCTAATAATGATGATACCTCATTCTCTGATAACCCATTCCTAAGAGCACATGACTCCTTAAAAGTACGGAGATTAGTCTGAGAATCCTGAAAGATGGTAATCCTCTTATGATAATAATCATATTGTAATGAAGCATTAATAAGATTAATAACCCCTACATAGAGTTCACTAATAATTTTTAAGAGTAAACGATACTCCTTAACTAAAGGGAAAGTAACATTAAGGAAATGATCAGCCAACCTTATAGACTTCTCGGCTTTCTCTAAGGAAACAAGGAATTTCTCTGTCATAGAATAACAAGAACTTGAGAGTTAAATAATATTTGTGTGGTGGGGAGAACGCCCTAATCCATAATGACAATACTTAAAAGGTAATTTTATGACGACTGATTATTATGAATCATGAAGACCTTAAAGGGAAGAAATAATTGCTGAACAATTTAAAGACTTCACAAGAAATCTGTCTGTTTTTAGCTGACTGATGAATTGCACTAAGTATGCTATTAATCAAATAAGCATTCAGGACTTGTTGAAGGTTGGTAAGCTAAACAATAACCTCTCATTCATAAAACTAATGGGGCCCTGACAGAGAATATCACACCTTACTAATGATGGAACCAGACAATAATTAACTTAAAGAAAGTATTGCTTCAGCCAAATCACCATCATTCTCTTCCAAAGCATTAACTACCTCACCCCTTGACTTGCCAGTTTTTTCCATAACAGAAACAATATCCTCCTCGCTAATACCTAACTCTTGGTCATCAACTTCTAAAGCATCACCAGTAATCTGGAATGACTCCTGGCCCTGCATTATTACCCTAACAACCTGAGGGGCATTAATAACTATCTTAGTACCATCAACCTTATCAATAGTAACCTTAGAAGAATCAATAACCTCTTGTTTTATGCCAAGCTTCTTCATCATTCCCTGCATTTTAGAAGGATCAATACCACCAAACATCATAATACCTACTGAACTAAAGGAAACAACAAATTTAGTAATACAACAAATATGATGATACTAATAACGAAACCAACAACATGAGCAGGCCTAAGCTTGAACCTCGAAGGATACTCCTCATTATACCTCATCAACCCACCAAAACCACCAGGGGTAGAAATACTACTATCAGCCATAAAGAAATACTGAAAAAAGAATATATAAAGTTATTGGAACTAAGAAAATGATGGGGTTATGGAATGTTGTTAATGGTTTGGAACCTGACGGGGAAGTATTAAGTATCAGCATAAAGCATGATGGAACAGGAAGAACACAAAGAGCAGTATTTAATGATAGAGTAAGAAGTTATGAAGAACTAACAACTGTCTGTGAAGGTCTGGGTAAAAAAGCAAAAAAGTACTTTGAGGAGAGAGGTTATAGCATTATTAGCATTAATATGAAAGACCCTGAATGCGGAGTTAGGATAACCGTAATGGAATGTTAAGAAAGCCTCATAATCTTACTGAAAATTAATTCTGTAGTCTTATTACAAACATTTATAAATATGTAAGTACATGTAAGTACATGGGGGATAGAAAACATATGAAAAAGCTTAGGGAGAAGAGAATTGAATCAGTAGTTAAGCAAATAGGCAAACATGAAGAAAAAATTAAGAATGAACATGGAAGAAAAGATACCACTAAAGGATATTGGCAAAAAGAAATTGATGAAAAATTCCTAAAACAAATAAAGAATGATGAAGAATACCTTGAGGAAAATCAATAAGAAATGGAAGCACAAATAAAGAAAACTGTTAAATCAGGAAATTCTTCAGCAGTAATATTACCAAGAGCCTGGCTCCATAAGGAAGTAAGGGTTGAATTAGTAAGGAAAAATGATGAGGAAATATTATGTGATGCCATAAAGACTCTAAAAGTTCATCTTGACCTAAACAAAGTTATAGGGATATACCTTGTTGGTAGTTACGCTAGGGGAGAAGAAAATGAAAGAAGTGATGTTGATGTTTTAGTAATAACCTCAGACATTAGTAAGGAACTAATTAATGAAGGGGTTTATAGCATACTAATAGTGTCTAAAGAATTAATTGAACACAAATTAAAAAATGATTTGCTACCTCTTGGACATATGATTAAAGAAGCAAAATCACTGATAAACAAAGAATATTTAGACTGTTTAGAAGTGCGAATCACAAAGAAAAATATTCAATGGTATATTGATACTACAAAAGATAAGATAAACTTAATAGAGAGAGTTATTGAAGAAGAAAGAAAGAATAAGAAAAAAGTGATTGGTGACAGGCTTGTTTACACAATTGTATTAAGAATAAGAACTCTGATGATGATTAAAGGATTAAAATTAGGAAGTGCTTATTCTAATCATGAGCTAATTAATATAATAAAAAATGTCTCTGGAGAAACTAACGCCTATGATAGTTATACTTGCGTAAAAGAAAATGGTAAAGAAGGATACT
>PFDC01000144.1:2491-11488 GCA_002763035.1 Candidatus Pacearchaeota archaeon CG10_big_fil_rev_8_21_14_0_10_35_13
ATTGAAGAAGCAGAAAAACTTAATCATTACCTAAAAAAACAGTTAATTGAAGTAAAGAAGATAATTAAACAAAAAGAGAGCACTTAATTAAATGAAAAAAGAGGATTCTGTTCATTTAGACAGAAGAAGTGTGAGTAGGATGAGTTTATTAGGGAGGCTTTTAGGATTTTTCATACTGATTTTTGCTTTAGTATACTATTCTTTTGGTTATTATACCATGCTTAGGTCATTAATTATTGTTTCATTAATTTTCATTCCTTTTGATTTAATAAATTACTTAAGTAAAGGAAAAAGTAGAATAAGCAGATTATTCTTTAAGATATACCCTCATAAGAAAGAAGAAAAGAAGCACTTATTTGGAGACGGAACAATATTTCTTCTTTCAACTATTATTATGGTTTTAGTGCTTCCTAAAGGAGTTGTTATTATGAGCTTAATAATATTTAATTTTGTTGATCCTGCTGAGAGAGTATTTGGTATTATGCTACCTTACCTAAAACTGCCCTGGAATAAGAAAAAAACCTGGGTTGGAACTGCTTTTGGTTTCTTTGCAGGAATCATCTTTAGTATATTAGGAATTTATTTATTAAACATTTATTTCTCTGCATTATCAATAATAACTGCATCTTTAATCGTGGCATTAGCAGGGACATCATCAAAATGGGATAATTTATTAATACCTTGGCTTTCAGCAATAGTGTTATTATTAATATAAAAGGATTAGTTTATTGTCTTTATCTTAATCGAATAATCATCCCAAGGCATCACAAATCGCTACCAAAAGATCAGGGTGTTTATTTGATGAAAATGAAAATTTGGATCCGTCAGAGTATATTGTAGTCACAGGACGGCTCATTGCTTTAAGATTTTCTACAACTTTTTGCCGGAACCATCTACGCGACTCCTCTTGGGTTCTTTCATAATATTCTTTCATTCTTAATCGAAGAATTCCTCTAAACCCTCTACAATTTTCATAAAGGCAGTTTAATTTATCAAATTCCAATCCAGTAAGTTTTTCTGCAACTTCGCGTGGGTTTTCACCAATCCAATGATACATGATAGATATAAGTTTGCTTTATTTTTAAATATTTGTTTACTTCTTGAGATTGTTTAATATTCTGTCCTTTTCCTTACGATTAGTATAAGTCTGACCAAAACGCACGAGAATCCAATTAATCAAATAAGCCTCCGGGCCTGTTGAAGGATGGACAATAATGATAGTTGATAATTTGAACAATACATCTTATTCATAAAGCTAATGAGGCATTGTTAGGTTTAACTGACCAAGGATATCACTAGGTGCAAAGGATGTTATACTAAAAAATTGTTTTTACTATCTCGCAAACCTTCAGAAATCTCTGATTTCTGACATAAAGCAAGGAGTTTGCAAAGGTTTTCTCGGTATCAATGATGCTCTTTCTAATATATACTATCAAAAGTATTCATTTGATATCGATAATCCTTAAATAGAAACAAGAAGAGGGTGTTAACATGCTTGACGCATTAATAAGCAAAAGGAGGAATAAAATGAGAAAGATAATAACATTTGTCTTAACATTAGTAGCTCTTATTGGAGTTTTGGGAATGGTTCTGGCTGCTGAACAATCAGTAGCAACTCAAGTGCAAGTCAATGAGTATGTTTCTGTAACTATTACCCCATGTGGTACTACTCTAAGTTTTGGTAGTGGGAATCCTGGAGATTATGACCTTGGAATTACCTGCCAGAGCAACTCGACCGCAGCAATCTCTATAAGAAATGAGGCTATCAGTAACAAGGCAATAAAAGTTGAGACAAAAGGAACAGACCTGAATAATTCTGGAGTGATTATACCTGTATCAAATATAGAATTTGACGAAGCTAATAGTAAGACCAGTGCTACTACATTAAGCACTGCATACCAGACTTCAACTAACAGCTTAGCAGTTAATAGCACTTCAGGAGTATGGTACTGGCTTGACATACCATTAGGCAAAGGTTCTGGAACATACACCACAGCACTGTACATAAAAGCGGCGTAAAATGGTTAAGATAATTATTTTTATTTTTATTTTATTATTAATCAGCACAGTGATTGCAGAAGCACCTAAATACAACTTTGCGAGCATACAAAAAGATAAAGAAATAACTGCGAGTCCTGGAGATATAATTAATGGAAAGGTATATTTCTTTAATGTTCACGGAAATAGGAATACTCATGTAAAAGTTAAAGTCTTAGAAAAACCAGAGAACTGGGAAGTAAAGATAACCCCTGAAACAAAAAAAGAAACTTATGATGTTTCAGGAATGATGATAGAAGTAGAAGAAAACTTTGTAATACCACCAAGCAATTTTTCTGAAAGACCAATTGATGTTGAAGGGCTAACAGCAGTAAAAACCCCCGACGGATATGTCAATGCTAACGAACTAACAATAATGACTACAATACCAGAAAATTCCAAGATAGGGAGCACAGAAAAGATTAAGATTTATGCAGAAGCATTCTGGCTTGGGCAAGGAGGGTCATTAGACTTGAAGCAGGAAAGAGAATTTGAGTTTAACATAAAAATATTAAGCGAAGAATATTATGAGAAGAACATACCTGATGAACAGGAAAAAAGTAGTTCGTTAATTACTGGAGCAGTAATCGGCGGAGGAACAACAGGAAAAATAATTTTTGCGTTTGTAGGAATAATAATTATACTATTAATTATAGCAATAAAAAAAAGAAAATAAGGGATGTATCTAACATAAGACCCTCAGTTTATGAACCTTCCTTAATGAATTAGCAATACCTTAACTTATCTTATTATCTTAATCTCACTAAGAATTTCATCCTTAATTCTTTTATTAGTATAGGTTTGCCCAAATCTTACAACTATCCAATTTAGTTTTCTCCATAGCCTTCTCGGAAATAGGTTCATTAGATCGTACTCTATTTTAGTAGGATCTTTATTTTTTGTCCATCCAAGTCTTTGTGCGCAGTATGATAGATGAGTATCAACACCAATGGTACTATGACCTTGTTCTGCAAGAAAAACATTAGCAGTTTTACGACCAACACCAGGAAGTTTGATTAATTCATTAAAATCATGAGGAATAATAGAATTGTAATCATTAACAAGAATGTTGGCAAGCATTTTGATATGTTTGGCTTTAGTTTTATGAAAGTTTACTTGACGAATAATAGAAGCTATCTGTTCAACAGAAGAACTATTCAATGATTTTAATGAAGGATACTTCTTAAATAATAATTCTGCTGTTGGAATAGTCTTCTTATCAGTAGTACGAGCGGACATTAGAGTAGCAATAAGAGTCTGCCAATCATCAACCCAACCATCAGCAGCCAACCTAATCATATTAGCTTTTTTTTCCAAAGCCTTCAATTGCTTAATAGCAGTCTTTTGAGAAACCATAAAAACAAGAAGATAAGAGAGTATAAAAAACTAAATGAAAAGGCTAATTATCCCAACGCTCATAAGTAACTTTCCAACCAGAAGGCTCAAGAATTAGTTTTGCAGAACCACTCTTACCATCATCACTAAGGAGCTTTAGAGAAGCCTTATTATCAACAACATTTTCCTCAGTAATTTTGAAAGGATGAGGAAACCTCTGAATAGAAGAAAGAAGTTCCTTACTAACACTTACAGGTTGAGATTTCACTTCTTCCTCATGAGAATTCATCCTATCAACAGTATCTTCAGGGTAATAACCCTTAATGAACTGGTAAACTTTCAAGTAATCATCAGAGTTCATAATACCATCCTTGAAAGAAACAAACGTGTCTGTAGGATTTTTCATAAAAGACCAAGGAATTAATGGTTTAATAAGTTTTTTAAAGAAGATAATGGATATATAATCATGGCAGAACAATACGACCCTAAAGAAGCAGAACCAAGAATACAAAAATGGTGGGAGAAAGAAGGGATATACGGTTTTGACAAGAAAAAAGTCAAGAATGCAAAGAAAATTTATAGTATTGATAACCCCCCACCAACAATTAGTGGAAAGATGCACATAGGACACGCATTCCAATACTCACACCAAGACTTCATGGCACGATACAAGAGAATGAACGGACACTTAATATATTACCCGTTCGGAACTGATGACAACGGACTACCAACAGAAAGACTAGTAGAAAAACTAAAGAAAGTCAGAAGTTTAAGTATGAGCAGAGAAGAATTTATCAAACTATGCTTAGAAACATTAAAAGAAATAACACCTGCGTTCATACAAGACTGGAAAAACATCGGAGTAAGCTGCGACTACAATTACTACTACTCAACAATCGATGACAACTCAAGAAGAATAAGCCAAAAATCATTCATAGAATTATACAAGAAAGAAAGAATTTACAAGAAAGAATTCCCAACAATCTGGTGTCCAGAATGTCAAACAGCAATAGCACAAGCAGAACTAGAAGACAAAGAACTACCATCAAAATTCAACACTATAAGATTCGAAACAGAAGGAAAAGAAATACTAATAGCAACAACAAGGCCTGAAATGATACCTGCATGCGTAGCAATATTCGTGAATCCTAAAGACAAGAGATACAAACACTTAATAGGAAAAAACGTGAAAGTACCACTATTCAACTATGAAGTACCAATAATCAGTGATGAAAGCGCAGATATAGAAAAAGGAACAGGTGCAATGATGGTATGCTCATACGGAGACAAGTATGATGTAGAAGCAATAAGAAAAAACAAACTAACACCAAGAATAGTATTTAACAAAGAAGGAAGAATGAATGCTGAGGCAGGAAAATACAAAGGTATGAAGATAAAAGAAGCAAGAGAAAAAATTCTTGAAGAACTGAACGAAAAAGGGATGATAAAAGAACAAAAACCAATAATTCACACAGTAAACGTTCATGATAAGTGCGGAACAGAAATAGAATTCTTAACAACAGAACAATGGTTCATAAAAATCATGGACCTGAAAAAGAAACTGGTAGAATTAGGAAAAAAAGTAAAATGGCATCCAGAATACATGAGGAAACGTTACGAAAACTGGGTTGAAGGACTAGAATGGGACTGGACTATATCAAGAAACAGACACTTCGGAGTACCAATACCCGCATGGAATTGTGAAGGGTGCAAGGAAATAATACTACCAGAAGAAAAAGAATTACCAGTAGACCCCTTAGTGACAAAAAAGAAATGCCCAAAATGCGGAAGAAACGCTGTAGGCGAAGAAATGGTACTCGATACATGGGCCACTAGTTCAGTAACACCACAGATATGCTCATCACTAATAAATAACGAAATAAAAGCGCCCTACTCATTAAGAACTAACGCCCATGACATAATAAGAACTTGGGACTTCTACACCATAGTCAAATTATACTTACACGAAGGAACAATTCCTTGGGATAACCTAATGATATCAGGATTTGTAAAACTACAAGGAGAAAAGATGAGTAAGAGCAAGGGAAATGTAGTAGAGCCACAAGAAGTAATGAGTAAGTACGGGGCAGACGCATTAAGATACTGGGCAGCAAGTTACAAATTAGGAGAAGACCTTAACTACAACGAACAAGAAGTAACCGTAGGAAAAAAATTCGTAACAAAAATTTGGAATGCTACAAACTTCGTAATGATGAACTTGCCAGAAGGATACAAAATAAAGAAACCTAAGAAACTACATGAGACTGATAGACTATTCTTAGAAGAAATAAATGAGATAATAAAATTATCAACTAAAGAATTTGAAACTTATGAGTACTCAAAAAGTAAAAAAGCAGCAGATGATTACTTCTGGAAAGCATTCTGTGATAATTATCTAGAAATAGTTAAAGGAAGAGTCTATAATGGAAATGAAGAAGAAAAAGAATCAGCATACTACACACTATACACCATCTTGTTAACAATAATCAAATTAATGGCACCATTCACACCATACATAACAGAAGAATTATACCAGAAACACTTCAAGAAGAACGAAGAAGAAAAGAGCATACACCTAAGTTCCTGGCCTGAAGAAATAAAAATAAAGGACACTACAAAGAAACGAGTATTAGAAGAATTGTTAAAGATAATCAGCCTAGTAAGGCAAGAGAAAAGCACAGCACAAAAAAGCATGAAAGCAGAAATAATACTCACCATAGAAAAGAAGACTCAAGAGTTACTCGGAGAAGAAGTGATGAATGATTTGAAAGGTGTAACAGGAGCTAAGGAAGTTAAGACAGGAAAGTTCGCAGTAGAATTCTTATAGCGAAAGACTTACTTGGAGTGGATAACTTCTAATACTTTTTCAATCCTAACATCCACAAGGGCAGTATTGCCTGCTTCGTACCAAGACTGCCTTCTTTTATCTTCTTGAAAATAGTGTGGCTGGTGAAATCTCGGGCTCTTAACCCACGAATCAGTATCTTCAAATGGCAGTATTTCAACACTAACTACAACATGGCCTAACATTCCCTGAGAACCCTCAGCGTACAATTTTGGGAAATCATCTGGGTCAGCAGCCCATGTCGTCCGTTCATAAACCATATGAGGCACAACAACTCCTGATAATCCTGGGATGAATTTGACATGACGATTCCTTCTTATGATATCTAGGCATTCGTCATGTTCTACTCCCCCTGAGACTCTTCTAAGACTTCGAAGACACCTATAAATTCTAATTCTTTCAGGATTCTCCACCTTAACCATTAAATAATACCCATCCACATATTTATAAAACTATCAAACGATGATAAACTATAACAAAAATAACAAAAAAACACTATGGAAACACACAAAAAAATAATTAAGACAATAAGTAAAAGGAAGGTTGTCTAAATAAAATGGAAACACACGAAAAAATAAAGCTTGAACAACCACAAAGATGGTTATCCAAGTAGTATGGAAACACACAAAAAAATAATTAAGACAATAAGTAAAAGGAAGGTTGTCTAAATAAAATGGAAACACACGAAAAAATAAAGCTTGAAGACTTCATAAAGAACCTAGAAAGCATTAAAGGACAACACACAGAATTAGTAACTGTGATGATACCAGCAGGATTCAACATTAACTCAGTAACCAGACAATTAGAAGCAGAAAAAAGCACCGCAGCAAATATTAAGAGCAAAGCAACCCGTAAGAACGTAACAGACGCACTAGAAAGAATAATAAGACATCTAAAATTAACCGATAAAACACCACCAAATGGGCTAGCACTGTTCTCAGGAAACACCTCTGACAACGAAGCAACAACAAACATGGAACTATTCATACTAGAACCACCAAAACCACTAAATATCAGAATGTACCGATGCGATAAGGAATTTGTCCTAGATCCACTAAGAGAAATATTAGAAATCACAGAAGTATATGGGCTATTAGTAATTGACAGAAAAGAAGCAACCATAGGACTACTAGAAGGAAAACAAATAAAAGTATTAAGACACCTAACCTCCGGAGTACCTAGCAAGATAAAAGCAGGAGGGCAATGCCTCTCACCAGACAAAACTATCATACAATTAAAAGATAAGACAAAAATATTAGGAAGCGTAGAAGTTGGCGACGAAATTAAAGCTTATGATACTAAAACAAACAAGATAGTTATCACAAAATGCGTCAATATCTGGAAGAAGAAAAAGAAAAATTACCTAAATATCTTGATAGGTGACTGTTGGAATATAATATGTTCAAAAGAACATTTATTCCTTAAAGAAGATTCTGACAATAAGATAATAGAAGTGCCAGCAACAGAATTATCGAAAGGTGATTATTTGTTATCTCATGCTGATGGAAAATTAACAGAAATGAAGATTATTAATATAGAGAGGATGACTGAAGAGATAGAACTAATAGATATTGAGACTGAAACAGGCAATTTTTTTGCTAATGGGATCCTAGTGCATAACTCCTCTCAACGTTTCCACAGAGTTACCGAAGGCATGGCAAAAGACTTCTTTAGAAGAATAGCAGAAAATATGAAAGAAGTATTCTTCGCATTAGCAGAAAGCGGAAAACTCAAAGGAATACTAATAGGAGGGCCAATACCAACAAAAGAAGAATTCTTAGAACAAGGACAATTAGTAACAAAACTTAGAGAATTAGTATTAGGAATGAAGGACTTAGGATACACTGATGAACACGGACTAGAACTATTAGTAGAAGCAAGCGACGAAATACTAGCAGAACAAGAAATGGTCCATGAAAACAAAATAATGGAAAGGTTTTTCGACACTTTAGGAAAAAAACCTGAAATGGCAGTTTACGGACTAGAACCAACAAAGAAAGCACTAGAATACGGAGCTGTAGAAACACTAATAATATCAAAGAAGTTAGATAAAAAAACTGCTGAAGAAATGGAAAAGAAAGGAGAAAGCATAAGCTCAAAAATAGAATACGTAAGCGACGAAAATCATGACGGACAACAATTCCTAAACATGACCAAAGGAATAGCAGGAATACTAAGATTTAGAATACAATAAAATTATCAAATAATACGCGATGCTTGATGAGACAGCATGATGATGGGTTCTGATTAAGCTAATACGCCTATTAATCTTATCTTAACTTCCTCAACTCATCAATGATGAATGACTTCTTAACCTTAAACTCTTTAGGAGTAAAGCCTAAAGCATTATAATCACTAAAACTTCTAATAATGGCTATTAACTCATCAAGATAACCAATAATAGAATGTTTCTTAAGAATAGAATAATAATCACTAAAGTTAATTCCTGCAAAGAACAGCAGAGAAATAATATCAATCTTATCCTTTTCTCCCTTAACAGAATTCTTACGGTCACTAAAAGCTCCCTGTTTCAGAACAATTAGTGCTTCTGGAGAAACAACATTAAAGCCATCAATAACTCTTTTATAATCCTTAAGGTTTTCTGGAGGAATGGCTAATTCAGAATAATGCTCCGTGTAAATATCAACGTCAATATCACCTTTCTTAATTTGGTATTTCCTTAATGAATCATTCTTAGAGAATGAAGGCTCTGACTTCAGATTCTGAAGCTCATCAATACTAACAACAATATCAACGTCTTTAGATTTTTGCTGCTTAGA
>PFDC01000144.1:11512-11581 GCA_002763035.1 Candidatus Pacearchaeota archaeon CG10_big_fil_rev_8_21_14_0_10_35_13
AATAAGAATGAAATTATAAGACTTAACTAATTCATTAAGCAAAACCCAGCTCTTCTCAGTAAGCATAGA
>PFDC01000132.1:0-518 GCA_002763035.1 Candidatus Pacearchaeota archaeon CG10_big_fil_rev_8_21_14_0_10_35_13
CTTGTGAACTTCCACTTTCTTTTGATTTAATATTTGCCTGAAGACTATAACCTAACTTTTTTATAACTCTTCCCGTTGTGTCCTCAGAGATATTTTGTCCCTTATTCTTTAATTCACTAGTAATTGAGTAAGTTGATTTATTTGTCCATCTCAACTTACTCATAGGGTCTCCAGCAGTATTTTCTTCTAGAATATTTTCGATAATTTTCTTAATCTCGGGATTTTTCTCAATAATCTTTTTTCTTCCTCCCCCTTTTTTACGAAGCCTTCCATCTTTTTTGATATTTTCTCCAGAGTTTATTTCTCTTATTCCTTTTCTAATTGTGTCCATAGACTTACCAGTTAACACACTCACTTTGAAGATTCCTCCCCACCCTAATTCAATCGCCCAAAGTCCAATATAATGTCTTGCATCAACTTCATTGAGACTTGCTAAATAATTTAATTTACTCCTAAGTAAATCATCTCTTTTCATGAAATTATTAAGAAATTAGACTATTAAAACTTTACTACCTTAT
>PFDC01000132.1:556-2902 GCA_002763035.1 Candidatus Pacearchaeota archaeon CG10_big_fil_rev_8_21_14_0_10_35_13
GGAAGCACTGACAATTCATGACCAGAACCAAGGGCTAATAAATGAAGAGTGTGATAATAATCCCGGAGAAGATTATGATCAATAGGACTTAAATCCTCGGCAAATCTTCTATCAAAAAACCCTATCCTTGGAAGACTAACATTTGAATGATAAGTCATAAGAGTATTAACAACAAACAAGGTTTATAAAAATAACTACTATTAAACTATCATGTTAAGAAAGCATTACGCAGGAATAATAATTATTCGAAGAAGTGATGGTAAAGTATTATACCAATTACGCGATGATAAGAGTTCGATACCAACACCCAATAAGTGGGCAACATTCGGAGGAGGTATTGAAAAAAGCGATAAGAGTCCTAGAGAAGCAATAATCCGCGAAGTGATGGAAGAATTGTGTTATGACATCGATGAAAGAAGACTAAAGAAACTAATAACTCTAAGAACACCACTAAAAACCTACTATTTACACTACATAATCATTAATGATAACGAAGCAAAGAGACTTAGATTAATGGAAGGTAAAGAAATGAAGTTCATGAAACGAGAAGAATACTTAAGACTAAAAAATTCTTATTGGCCCACAAGACAATTCATAAAATATTACCTAACTAACAGAAAGATTAATAAGTTATTAACAAATTGTTAAACTCATGGACCCATCAAAAGCTCCAGGAACAGACCCTCAAGAAATAATTAATACCCGTAAGAGGATGAACGAATTAATAGAGGGTGGGATGAGCCCTGCTGACGCTTTAGAAAAGTTTCGTGAAGAAAAAAAGGTTAGTGATGAAAAGGTTAATGGTAGTGTACAAACATTAATTGATGAAGCTAGAAGATTAGCTAATGATTTCGTTAACGATAAAACAACGATTAGTGAAGTATTGACCAAGGTTGATGAAGCAGAAAAGAGGGCAACAGCTCAAGGAATCACTACCGGAAACCTTATGAACGAGATAAAATTGATATTAGCAACAAAGTACTAAAGAAAAATGGTAAGACAAAAAAAAGAGGCTCATGCAACGATTTATTACGTACTACTAATCGTAGTGGTAGCATACTTATTATCTTCGATTATTAACTTAAGATACTCACAGATACTTATGAGCCTCGCATTAATAATACTAATAAGCGCTGGAAGAATCATTAGGAATAATAATCATGATTATAACCATGACAACTACGAATTGTTCTTAGCAATAACCATGTTCTTATTAGCATTCTTTGGAGAAACATTAAAGCTTTACTCAAAAATTTCAGGATACGACTGGTTAATGCACTTAGTTGGAGGATTATATCTGGGAGTTATTTTCACCTTAATGATTAATAATAAAGAAAATAGGAATAATTGGATTATCAAGTTATTAGTAATGATACTAATAATAGGGTTATTATGGGAAGGAGCAGAATTCTTAGCAGATAAGAACTTTAATACAATGATGCAAACAAGCAACCTTGATACAATAATGGACTTAGTAATGGCATTAATTGGTGGGATGATAACATTCTTAGTAACACTCAAGGATTATAAGAAGAAACCAATAATCAGAAAGAAAATAATAGTTAAGAGAATTGATTAACTCCTAACAGAATAATTCTTTAATTACAGGAATGAATTTATCAGAAGTTGCTTTAAGAAAGGCTTTTAATTCTTCTCTTAAAACCTGCTTAGGAACAGCACCATCACCCCTCAAACAAAGAGCCAAATCACCATCTGATGGACGCCCATGATAACGATCAGAACTATTCACGTACTGAATGTATAGTGGTGGTTGACGAGTACCCTCTTGAGTATCAGTGTAATTACCATGACCTAAAGAAGCAACTTTCCAAGAATCTTTAGAAACAACACCAGCATTCTTAGAACTACCATAATTTATTGAAGCAGTCAATTCTCTTACTCCTGAATGTAGCGGACGATCACGCCTCTCAAAGATTACACCATCACGAACAGAAAATTCTCTGAGAGCTTCAACTGCTTGTTCCCCAGTAATTAATCCATCAAAGAATAATGGAACAAAAACTCCAGAACCATCATAACTTGCCATGATAATAACAAGAATTAAGAGTTCTTAAAGATTATAGTAAAGAATAATAACCCCTTACACCCTAAATCTTTATGAACCCTGGTTTTGTCAAGGAATTATGAAAGTAACAGTTGATAAGATAGGAGAAGTTGCAAAAACAACAATAAGATTATTAGAAGAACACAACAAGACACAAGGCATTAACTCAATTAGAGCAATCAAGAATAACGCCGGTTGTTTGAACCAACATAATCATTACCAGTAAGTTCCCGGTATTCATCATTAAATCTTCTGATGAACCTAGTAAGAACCACTTCTTG
>PFDC01000118.1 GCA_002763035.1 Candidatus Pacearchaeota archaeon CG10_big_fil_rev_8_21_14_0_10_35_13
TAAAAGAATAATAAGTAAAGAATACAACAATTCTCATGGGACAAAAAACAATAAAGAAAGAATTTGAAGGAACAAGCCCACCAGCAGTATTCATAGGATCAAAACTAAAATACCCAGAAGTAAACATCGGAGTGCTAAGCCTAGGGGAAATAAACGAAGAAGCATGGGAACATAACGCACCAAACCACTGGAGCGAAAAAAACGAGAAGATAGAAAGAATACTAGAACTAAGACAAGGACTAATAAACAGCAAAACAAGAACAACAGTAAAAGAAATAAGAAAGAACAACAAACTATTAAGAAAAATACAAGAAGTAGGGATGGCAACAATAAAAGCAGATATGGAAATAAAACTAAAGAAACCACCAATAATGAAAATCATGAAGTACGACCAACACGTAATGCCTATAGGAATAAGCGCAAAACTAGAATCATTAAAAGAAATAGGAAACCTAAAAATACCAACACCAGTAGAAAAAATCTATGATGATACCGACATGAAATCAGCAGAAGGAATAATGGAACTATACAAGAAAGGATTCAACGAACAAGAACTAACACAAATATTAAGCATAGGAGTAACAGGACTAGGAAAGAACAGGAAGTTAGTACCAACAAGAAACTCAATAACAGCCGTTGATGACCTAATAGGAAGAAGAATAATTAAAGAAATACTGAACTATGAAACCATTGATAAACCAAGAATCTACCAAGGAGGACACCTAGGAAATTATTATACTATAATAATGATACCAGGAATATGGAATTACGAGTTATTCGAAACAAGCATACCATCAGGAAAAACAACAACTGATCATGAAACACACAGAGGAAGAAAGAATTATGCTGAAGAAACAGAAGGGGGATACTACGCAGCAAGAATAGGAATACTAGAATACTTAAAGAAGATAAAGAAACAAGCAACAACAATACTTTACAGGATAACAACACCAGAATACACAACACCATTAGGAGTATGGGTATGCAGGAACAGCGTAAGAAAAGCATTACAAGAAGAAAAAAAAGAATACGAAACCAACAACGAAACAATAGAAAGAGCAAGAATGATGATTAAAGAAAAATGGGGTTATGACATAAAAGAACTAATAAATAAGAGCAAAATAATAAAACTTGTAAGAACACAAAAAAGAATAACAGAATGGTTCTAGTGCCTGAATATTGGCCCCGGGAATAATCGTTTAAGTCTAACCTTTTCCTTCTTACTAACAATAACCCGAGGATTCCCAAAAAATGATAAAACATTCCTACAACTACCACAGGGAGGGATAACATCCCATTCTTTATTTTGATTATAATCCTTACTAATCCATAAAGCAACAACCGTATCAATCTTATCATTGCCAGATTCTAAGAGCTTAACAATAGCCGCTTGCTCACCACAAAGACTGCCAGCAGAAGAATTAGTAATGCTAAGACTAACGCCAGTAAATAATTTTCCCTTATTATCAAATAATGCCGAACCGACTTCTGACAGAAGAATCTTCTTATCAACTCTAACATTCTTTATAGAATCGAAAGCTTTCTCAACAAGAAGTTCACCCTTAGAAGATAATTTCACCATCAAAGTATCATCATAATGAAGTTTAAATAACTAACCAAAGAAGATAATCAATGCAGACTCAATCAAAGCGGCAAGTACCAATAAAGGAAGAACGATGAATAAGAGAGCCTTGAAAGAATCCTTGAACACCGATAAGAACTCAGCCTTC
>PFDC01000030.1 GCA_002763035.1 Candidatus Pacearchaeota archaeon CG10_big_fil_rev_8_21_14_0_10_35_13
GGGTCAGGCCTTGAACGGAGCAGCCCTAAACAGGAGTTGAGATGCTTACAGGGTCACGGAACCGAGAATGCTCGAAGGCTAATTCTAAGCTTGTACGTTGAGCAAACTCTTGAGTCCGCAACTAATGATTTCTAACAAGTTAATTCGCTAACGCTCATAACCTTAATCTAGATACCTATTAGCCTGATAAGCTATGCGTGGCAGTAAAGTTTATAATTTATATACTAGAAGTTAATTCGCTAACGCTCATAACCTTAGGATTATGATGGTCGTAAACAATGATTAATCAGGAGTGTTGGTACTAAAATTTATAATTTATATACTAGAACATACAATAAAAGACAATAATACTTACTATTAATCCAAACGACCAGTGAAGGCTTTCAAAACATTTAATAATACTAATAACGAACTAATAGTATGCTCATAAAAAGCGGTGATAAGAAAGGACAATTCTACCTCATAGCAACAATGATAATTATTACATTAGTAGTAAGTCTAGCAACAGTAAGAAACTACACTGGAGCAGCAATACAAGAAGTAGGAACAGAAGAAATAAGAGACTTAGGAAAAGAACTAAACATAGAAAGCGCGAGAGTAATAGACTACGGAGTATACAACAACACAGACTTAACAAAACTAGCAGAAGACTGGACAGAAAAATACATAAACTACTCAAAGACGAGAATAGGACAAGCAGAATGGGTACTAATATACGGAAATAGCACAGAAATAACTATAGAAAACTATACCTTAGAAGACTCAGGAGAAGTAAGCCTAGGGATAGGGGAAGATAAAACAGGAACTAAAGAGAAAACCATAAAGAAAACAAAAGAGAAAAAAGGGAACCCTGGAGAAACAATAAAGATAAGAGACACAGAAGGAAGAACAACAGAGTTTAACTTATCACAAGGACAAAAATTCTATTATGTAATAACAAAAGAAGAAAGAGGAGGAAGAGTAGTAGAAACAAACAAATGATGAGAAAAATAAGAAGAAACAAGAAAGGACTAAGCGAAGTAGTAGGATACGTATTACTAATAGTAATAGCACTATCACTAGCAGTACTAGTATACTCATGGATTAAAAGCTACATACCAAAAGAAACAGTACAATGCCCTGATGAAACAACAATGATAATAAAAGAATACAAATGCGATAACTCAAACAAAATAATAAATATTACCATGCAGAACAAAGGACTATTCGACGTAGAAGGAATAGTAATAAAAACTAGTAATGAAACAGAAAAAGAACCAAGCCAAGGACTAAGGATAGTAGGAAGTTATGACAATACAGGAATAATATACTTCAAGGACGACGCAGGAAACCTTGAACCAAGAGCACCAGGAGAATACTACAACCAAGAATTCGGATACCAAGAATATGAAACAATAAAGAAAATACAAATAATAGTATTCAAAACATACAAAGGAAAGACCCTATTATGCGGAGAAACACAAACAACACAAAATATTGAAGGATGTTAAGAACAACGTTAAGTATATAAAATGAAGAAGACAAATAATCTTATGAAAAAGAAGGGAGTAAGCCCAGTAATAGCAACAGTATTACTAATAGGAATAGTAGTAGTAATAATAGCAATAATATTTATGTGGGGAAGGAGCGTAATTAAAGAAAACGTACAAAAACAAGGACTACCAGCAGACCAAGCATGCTCAGAAATAAATATCAGAACATCATGCTATAACGGAGTAATAACATTCACGAACCTAGGAAACATACCAGTATATACTATTAATCTAAGAATAATAAGCGACGGAAAGACAACTGTGAAGCAACCAACAACAGACTTAGGAGTAGGAATAAGCGAATCGAGAGAAATAGAACTTGATGACTATGGAATAAGTGAATGTCCACAAAAATATGAAATAATACCAGTGATATTAGGAACAGCCGAATCAGCAAAAAAAGCCTACACCTGCACAGACAACGTGTTCGTAGGAACATAAACAAAATTTAGAAACATTTAAAAATAACAAAGGAGATAAAGAACAATGAAGAACAACAAAAAAGGGGTTTCAGGAATAGTAACGACAGTACTTCTGATATTGGTAGCAATAACAGCAGTAGCCTTAATAGCAGCGTTCTTAGTGCCCTTCATTAAGGGAACACTAGGAGAAAGTAAGGACTGTTTAAGCGTACTCGGAAAAGTAGAAGTAGTCCAAGGACCATACACTTGTTACGACGCCACCGGAAGCGCAGTAGGAATAAGAATAGGAAGAAGCTTTGGTGAAAACGTAGGAGTAAGCGGATTTGCAGTAGTCCTAGGAAGCGATAGTAAGAGCAAGAGATACGACGTTATCAGTGGAGGAAGTAACAGCCAGATTTCAGAATTTGGTGGGTCTTACGGGAGTGCCTTGAACATACCAGCAGATGGCGAACAAACAACTTACGTATTTGATGTAAGTTCAGACTTCGGAACAGAAGCCATCACAAACGTTGAAGTATCAGCGATACTACCAAACGACAAAGTATGTACTGGCGGAGCCCCAACGAGTATTCCTGTATGCTCAGCTTAAAAGCATAGAAAAAATTTTTATTTTTTTAGTATTTGATTAGTTGGAATGATATGAAACAATAATCCTAACGAGAGGTTTAAAGTAATGAATAATAAAGGACAAGTATGGATAGAAACGGTAATTTATACGCTAATAGGACTAGCAATCATAGGAATACTACTAGCATTCATAAAACCAAAAATTAATAGTTCTATAGACAGAACAAACATAGAAAAGAATATAGAAACATTCAACAAGATAGACTCTGTAGTTAACGAAATAAGATGGGTATCAGGAAATTCTAGACCCATAACACTAAACTTAAAGAAAGGAGTAATGATAGTTAATAGTACAGGCGATGAATTAATGATACTAATAAGAGAAAGTAATTATGAATATAGCGAACTAGGAAGAACAATAAGCATCCCAGGAACAAGGATGACAGTAAACACCGAAGAAAATAACGGAATAAGCAGCGTATTAATAACACTAGGATATGATGAACTAAACATTACATATAACGGAATGGAAGAAACTCACGAAGTACAAGAATCACCAACCCCTTACAACATGATAATAAGCAATAACGGAGACGACGGAAACGGAAAAACAAATATTGATATAAAAGTATTGTAAGATTTCTAAATAATTTTCATTAAGAAACATTTATAATCATTGCAGATTATAAAACACTGGTTTATAAAACCAAAAAAAAGAGGAAAAAGATGATAAGCGTAGATGACATAGAATTAGAACTAAACCCACCAATACCAGCACTACCAAACATTGATGATAAAACAATGCTAGACGTAAGATACGGACTAATACCACCATTCGCATACGCACATATATACTGGGACAAGAAACAAAGAGAAGTAATATACGAAATAGAAGAACCAATACTAGACGAGAACGAAAGTAGAATACTAAAAGAATTAGAAGAAGCAATGAGAGACGTAATAAACGTGAACCCAGTAACAGAAAATGACCCAAAAACATTAATAGAATACACTAACAAAACAGCAAAGTTACTAATAACAGAACTAAACCTAAAACTTAACAAGGAACAATACAAGAAGATGTTCTATTACTTATTCAGAGACTTCGTAGGACTAAACAAGATAGAAGCGATAATGAAAGACTACTTCATAGAAGACGTAGAATGTAACGGAGTAGAAACACCAGTATACGTAGTACATAGAGTTTATAGAAACCTAAGAACAAACATCGTATACAAAGACGTAGAAGAATTAGCAAGCTTCGTAGAAAAACTTGCACAGAAAGGAGGAAGATACATATCATACGCAAACCCACTATTAGACGCAAGCCTACCAGACGGAAGCAGAATAAACGCAACATACACAAAAGACATCACAAGCAAAGGACCAACTTTTTGCTTTAAAGAAGGGTATGTGCAACTTAATGATGGAAGAATAAAAAAGATTGATGAACTATTTGAAGAAGCTAAGAACTCTTTTGGCTCAAAAATAGAAGAAGGAAATGAAATTGTAAAACCGCTAAATATGAATTGTTGCGGAGTCTATGAAGATAATTTAGAACAAAAAGACTCAGTAATAAAATCTATAATAAAACTAAGAGCACCAGAAAAACTGGCAAATGTAAAACTTTCCGATGGTGGAGAAATAGAAGTTACTCTAGACCATAAATTCCATGTCGCAGAGGAAACGTTAATTATGAAAGAAGCGAAAGATCTTGCCCCAGGAATGATTATACCAATACCTAAGAGGATAAAAATAAATGGTTACAGACAGAAAATAAGCACCTATGAACTGATTAAAGACTTTTCTTACTCAAGAAGAATAAGTGTTATCAGTACACCAAAAATAAAAAACCTCGTAACAGAAGAAATTAGTTTGAATAATCATGGAGGAAACTTTAGACAGGCTTTATCACAAAAATACGGGGTTTCAAACAGCTATTTTTATGAAATTATAAGTCGAGGGAGTTCAATATCATTTCAGGTACTAGACGAAATATGCAAAGTAAGAAAGATAAGTCAAGAAGACTTAGGAGAATTATCAATAAATGTTTACGGAGGGGGGAAGAAAGGCAAGAGTAAAACAATAGCTGTCCCTAAAGAAATTAACGAAGACTTAGCATACATAGCAGGAGCAATAATCAGCGACGGTCACTTATCAAAAAATTCTGTGGATATCTCCTGTTACGAAGAAGGATTCAAAGATAAGGTTAAAGAAAAACTATTAAAGATATTTGGGAAATACGAGTCATACTATGATGATAATAGAGTATACTTAAGCAACGCATTTGTACCATTCTTTTTTAATAAAGTTTTTGAAATACCAAGTGGGAAAAAATCCTACAAAGTAAAGATTCCTGAGAAGATATTCAAATCAGACAACAAGGTGATATCAGCATTTATTGCAGGATTATTTGATGGAGATGGCACGGCAAAAAGTGGTTTAAGTTATAAAACTTACTCAAAAGAACTTGCGGAAGGACTAACATACTTACTGTCAAGACTAGGCATCTACTCATATTTAAGAAATAACACAAAAGAATGGAGAGTGAACATACCATCATATCATTACAAACTCTTTTCAGAAATGATAAAACTTGAAAATAAGACAAAAAACCATGATTTAAGAGAATTAATTAATAAACAGAAAAAAGAAAGAGAATTTAGGAGGCATGGAAGAATACCAGCAACACCATTTATTACAATAATTAATAAGCTTAAACTTGTAAAGAGCGAACTATTAAAAAAGTGTGATGTAAGCTTTGGAAGATTCGGATATATGACATTATCAAGAACCTTCGCAGAAAAACTAGTTGAAGAATTTAAGAAGAATATGAATAAAGAAACTGTTAAAAAAGAACTTGGCTACATAAAGTGGCTTTTAGAAACAGAACAAGAATTTGTTAAAGTAGAAAGTGTAGAGATAATTAGTAACAACAAAGAAGTTTATGATTTAGAATTAGAACCATGCACGTTCTTTATAGCAGGAAACAAACCAATGAACGTATTTGACACAATAAGAAAATTCACGAAGGTACCATGGACCCCAACAAAACTAATATCACTACACACATTATCACCAGAAATGTTAGCATACTTCTGGATGCTCATGGAATACAAAGCAAACATACTAATAAGCGGAGGAACAGCATCAGGAAAAACAACACTGCTAAACGCAATAGCATTCTTCATACCACCAGAAGCAAGAGTAGTATCAATAGAAGACACTAGAGAAATACAACTATCAAGAGATAACTGGTTACCAAGCGTTGCGAGAACACCAATAGCAACAGGACAAAACACTGGAGAAGTAGACTTGTTCTCATTACTGAAGAACTCATTCAGACAAAACCCCGATTACGTAATAGTAGGAGAAGTTAGAGGAAAAGAAGCATACGTATTATTCCAAGGAATGGCATCAGGACACTCGTCAATGAGCACAATACACGCAGACTCTGTGCAGGGAGTGGTAAGAAGGTTGAGCACGCCACCAATAGACCTATCACCAGCACTACTAGAAACACTCGACGCAGTAGCGATAATGACACATGTAATAGTCAATAAGAAACAAACAAGAAGACTTAGAGAAATAGTAGAAGTAGTAAGCGTCGACGCACAAGGAAACACAAAAACAAACACCCCATTCTTATGGAACCCAGCAGGAGACACCTTCTTCTACAAAAAAGACATTAAAGCATTTGAAAAGCTATCATTGAGATTTGGAATAACCTACGAACAAATGATAAAAGAATTAGAACTGAGAGCAAGACTACTATATGAAATGTTAAGAAGAGGAATAATAGAATTTGAAGAAGTACAAAGAGAAGTAATTGATTATTATAAAAACCCAGAAGCAGTATTAAGAAAATACGGAGTTATAAAATGAATATAGAAGATATCAAACAATTAACAGAAACACTAAAAGAAGAAGCGCAAGAGTTAGAAAAAGCATATAATGATAAACAACTAGATAATTTTAGAAAAGTAGTTAGAGAAATGCTAACCATAAATGACAGAATCCTAAAACAAATAAATTAGTGAAGATGGCTTTAGAAAACCTTAAAGAAAACCTCAATCGACAAACAGAACTAATAAAAGAATTAGAATACTTCAGCAATTACAAGAAGGTATTAGAAGAAACAACAAAAAAAGGAAATAACAGCAGAGTACTAATCGATAGAACTATCGAATCACTAACAATAAGACTAAGAATAATCAATAAAGCAATACCGACAATACTAGAAAATATCAAACCAATACCAAAGTTACTACCCAATAAAGAAAAAGAAGTATCAAAAAAATTAGTAATAATAAACCACCCAACACCAAAAGCAGAGAGAGTAACAATAAACAAGGCCGACATGGAAGAATACGCAAAAGAAGTAAGAATAAGTCATGAATTACTAAAGAAATTAAGAAATAGAGAGAAAGTTAAGAAGAAAGTCTCAGGAGGATGGAGCTTCCAAAAACCAAGCGTTTACGGAACACTAGCAAACACTTTCTTTAGAAATATCACTAGTAAAATGATAAGTAAAGGAAAGTTCATGAAACTAAATACTCGCCTGAGGAAGAGTAATAGCAAATATATCATTAACACTTACGTATCAATAATGTTCTTCACAAGCATACTCGCAGGGATAATAATGATACTAGCTTCAATAACAGGAATTAATTTAGGAGTTATAGAATTAACAATAGGTAATACTCTTATGATGACAGCAACAATAATACTACTACCATTAATGACTTACGGATTTCTTTATCTTAACCCATCATTAGAATTAGCAACAATAAAGAATAGAATTGATCAAGAACTACCATTCCTAACATTACACATGTCAGCAGTAGCAGGTTCAGGAATAGAACCAAGCAGGATATTCAGCATAGTAGCATCAAGCGATGAATACCCTAATTCTAGTAAAGAATTAATGAAAATAATTAATCAAATAAACTATTACGGTTATGACCTAGTAAACGCATTGAGGAACGTATCAAAAACTACAAGTAGCGAAAAACTTTCAGAATTACTTAAAGGATTAGCAACAACAATAAGTACTGGAGGACAACTAACAGACTTCTTAGAAAAACGCTCAGAAACACTACTACTAGACTATAGGCTTGAGAGAGAAAGATACTCACAAACAGCAGAAAACTTCATGAATATCTACATAGCAATAGTAATAACCGCACCGATGATATTCATGCTGTTACTAATACTACTAGGAGTAAGCGGTACTGGAAGTATAGGATTCAGCGTTACTGAATTGAGCATAGGAATAATACTAGTAGTGGCAATAATTAATGTGATATTTCTAGGAGTACTAAGACTTAAACAACCAAGTTATTAGGAAGAAGAATTATTAATCAAATTCTATGATAACAAATAATTAACTAAGACCTTCCTTGACAAGAACACTCGCTTCCTTACGAAGCCTATCAAGAATCCTCAAAGGAATACCAGAATCCTTACTAAGACGAGAAAGATCAAAACTAACAAGTTGCTTAATAGTAACAACACCAGAATCAATAAGAGAATCCTTAATCCTACCACGAACACGAGAAATAACAGTAATAGGATACAAACCTTTCTTCTCAATCAGTTCCTGAAGACTCTCACCCTTAGGAAAACCCCAAGTAGTAACCCTCATACCAACACCACGAGCATAATCAATAGCATCATTAGTAAGCTTAGTATTAGTAGCAAGCCAAGAAACATCAAAAAACTTCTTAAGATCAAGAAAACGAGCATGAGTATACATGGCAACTTTTAAGTCAGTATAGATACCATGCTGATTATGATACTTACACTCAACCATGAAACGCTTATTAGAAGAATCATTAGCAGAAACATCAACCTCCTGCATTACTTCAGTACCAGGATAAGACTTACCAACAAGAGTCTTATAACCATAATTATTAAGAACCTCAGCAAAGAATTTCTCAAAAGGAAAACCTGAAGGACCAAGGCTCATAATAGCAGTCTTAAGACTATACTTCATAGCAACTGCAGGATTCTTAACCTCACGATCATTACGAAGAATACTAAGGGCCATCTTAAGAATCTCCTTAGTACGAACACCATCATAAACACGACCCTTAACCTTAGAAACAATAGTGAGAGCAAAAGGCTTAGAAGCACCAGCCCTCATTAGAGTCTTAACAAGTTTCTGATCATCAAAAGGTTCACGTTGACCCGAAGCCTTAATAACCCAAAGTTTAACACCCATTTTCATAAAAATAAAACCATAAGAGTATATTAATGTTACGGGAAATCAATAAGTGGCTTCGTACCCACCTTGTCTTCCATCATCACGATAGAAACAACCAGTTCTTGCTCAACGTCCAACAAAGACATTATAGTGAAGCTCCACGAGGCGAGACCTCGTGGCATCTAGAAGATACTTACTAATCATCACATTATCTAAGTAGAACCAGTCGTTGTTTTAGTGTCAGATATTGTAATGTTCAACTTAACATTAGATATTGTTCAACTTTTATCCCCAAGGCAAGACCTTGGGGCATTAGAGAGAATAAAAATTAGCGATAAGTAATACTTATCATTAATAGAATAAATAATTATTTCTTACCTACACACTGAAGATGTTAAGATTTCCAACCCTACACTTAATCACATAAAGATAAAGAATCCAAACATAAACTACACGACAAGCACGATTACATACAAAATAGTACTAAGAAGTGAAAACATTTATCTACCAAAGAAAAAAATCAGAAAGACTTAATCCTACCAATTAATAATTCCTTTTGAGAATCATCAAGAGTATCATCAAGCAAGGGATAAAACTCAGAATCCTCAAAATTTCTGTGCT
>PFDC01000046.1 GCA_002763035.1 Candidatus Pacearchaeota archaeon CG10_big_fil_rev_8_21_14_0_10_35_13
TGTCAGAGAGATTGTATTTATTGAAAGCAAGCCAAAACGACTAGAAAAGTTTGAGGAGGTATTTATAAGTTAAATTCGGAAACTCTAGCAAAGAGTATAATTTGATTAGAATAACACAGAGAAACATCAAATGAAAGGATACTGATAAATCTAATGACAAGAGGTAAGATCGTACAAGATAATAGAACTGTTCAACTAATATTTTTTGAATATAAAACTTTATAATAACCTACTATTTGTTAATGTAATAACATGAGTAAAGAAATAATTATTCCAGAAAGCAAAGAATGGAACCTTAAGGGACTAATACCAGAAGGAGGAGTAGAAGGATTCATTAAGGAATGGGAAAAACTTAAGGAAGAATATGAAAAATTTATTAATAAATGGAAGGACCGCAAGGACTACTTAGAAAAACCTGAAGTATTAAAAGAAGCATTAGACGAATACGAAGAATTAGCAAAGAATTATGGTAACGGAGGAAGAGAAGCATACTACTACTGGCTTAAGAATAAACAAGACCAAGAAGACAACGAAGTAAAAGCAATAATTAATAAGATTGAAGAAAAACTAGTGAAGTTAAGTAACGAATTACAATTCTTCATGATGAGAATAGCAAAGATACCAGCAGAAGAACAAAAAAAGTTCTTAGAATACGAAGGACTAAAGGAATACAAACACTTACTAGAAATGAGCTTTAGAGACTCAAAACACTTATTGAGCGAAGAGCAAGAAAAAATTATGAGACTTAAAGGAACAACATCCTACGACAAATGGGTAGAAATGGTAGAAAGAATGATCAGTAAGGAAGTAAGAACAATAACTGACGAAGAAGGAAAAAATTGTGAAAAGAACTTCGAAGAACTAATGAGCATGATAAGCAGCACTAATAAAAAAGTAAGAGACAAAGCAGCAAAGAACGTTAATGAAATACTAAAGGGAGTGTCAGACACAGCAACAGAAGAGATAAACGCGATACTAACAAACAAGAGAGTAGATGATGAATTAAGAGGATTCACAAGACCTGATGAAGAAAGACACTTAAGCGATGACATAGAAACAGAAGTAGTAGATAAATTAGTAGAAGCAGTAACAGAGAATTTCGATATAGCAAAAGAATATTACGAACTAAAAGCAAAATTATTAGGACTGGAGAAATTAGCATATCATGAAAGAAATGTAACATACATCACAGGAAAAGAAGAACAAAAATATGATTATGATAAAGGAATAAGAACAGTAGAAAAAGTGATGAAGAACTTTAATGATGGAGAAGAATTATTAAGAATATTCAAAGATTTTGTTGAGAAAGGACTAATTGACGTAATGCCAAAGAAAGGAAAACATGGAGGGGCATTCTGCATTCATTGGAATAAGAACGTACCAACATACATACTACTAAACTACACTAACAGACTAAGAGATGTAACAACAATAGCCCATGAATGCGGTCACGGAATAAATAATGAACTGATAAGAAAGAAAGAAAACTCACTAAACTTTGGCACACCAACATCAACAGCAGAAGTAGCAAGTACATTCATGGAAGACTATGTAATCAGAGAATTATTGAAAGATAACGAAGACGAAGAATTAAAAATGGAAGTAATGATGAACAAACTAAACGACGAAATAAGCAGTATCATTAGACAAATAGCATGTTATAATTACGAAAAAGAACTACATGAAATATTCAGAGAGAAAGGATACCTATCAAAGGAAGTAATAGGTGAGATGTTCAAGAAACATATGAGCGCTTACATGGGAGAATTCGTAGAACAAAACCCTGGAAGCGAGAACTGGTGGGTTTATTGGGGGCATATTAGAAGATTCTTCTACAATTACTCTTACGCCTCAGGACTACTAATAAGCAAATATTTACAAAGAAAAGTTAATGAAAAACCAGAATTCATTAATGAAGTAAAAGAATTCTTAAGCACAGGAACTTCTAAGAGTCCTAAAGAAATATTCGAAGGAATGGGAATAAACATTAACGATAAAGAATTCTGGAATGAAGGAATGAAAGAAATAAGAACCCTACTAGAAGAAACAAAAGAATTAGCAAAGAAGCTAGGAAAGATATGATAGTTACATTATCCTACAAAAGAAAATAACCATTCTCAACTTACAACGAGAGAGATTATTATAAATTAATAAGGGAATTAAACAAAACTTAATGATAACAGGAAAAAAAGAACACTAAAGACCAAACTCTTCCAAGAAACCCTTAAGATCCTTATCACTATTCTTAAGACTAAGTTCCTTATCGCGAAGCTTAACGTATTTTGATACGAACCAAGGATTAAAACTACGAATTCTATCACGAAGGTCATCAACAACTTCCAAAGAAGCATTAGATAAATCAGAATTATTAATATCAGTTAATAACGCCTTAACATCACCAAAATCATAGTTGTTATGCTCAGCTTCCTCCAAACGATAATTAACGTAATCATTAATCCTCTTAATAAGAGGTCCCTTCTCAGAACGGTCAATATCATCATAAGAAGAGCCCTCAGAATCACTAGAACTATCAGACTTCGTAATTAATAACAACTTATCAAACTTTAAAGAAAGTTCAGAAATAGTATTATCAATAATTAATTGTTCATTAATCTTAGAAGTATCAACTAAAGAAATATCCCTCTTAACAACAACACTTGAAAACTCTGAATCATCAGCAGAATCATCATGCTTAGGCATAAAGAAATAATCAATAAAGAGTATAAAAAGCTTTATTCTAAACGAAGTTTTTTAATAATCATATCAAGCTTCTTCTTCCTCTTAGAACGCTGACGTTCATCACGAGCCGTGACAAACTTATGTATTCCGATACATAAGGCAAAATACAAGATTTTCTTGGCGTCATAACCAAAATCAGAGAATAATTCTAAACTTTCATTTTCAGGAAGCAACTCCATAAAATAAATCATTGCGAGATCATACTCCTTAACACCAAAGAATGAGTCCTCAAAATCAAAAAACCTTACCATACCACTATCAAAAAGACTATTAGTGAAAGAAAAATCCCCATGAACTAAGGAGAACCTCCTAGGAGTGTCAGGAAAGTTCTCATGAATCCAAGGCTTAAGAAATTTGTAAGAATCATTAACAGTTAAGAAGACCCTTAATTTATTATCAAGAAACGTGCTAAAAAAGAAATCTTTCCAACTAGAATTTGAATGAGAATTAAGAAAACCACAACTATCAGAGGTGATTGAATGAAGAGACATTAGGGCATGAATCAAGCTCTTAAGATTGTCTTCAGAATAAGACCTCTTCTCCCCAGACATGAACGACTCAAAAGAATAATAAGACTTACCAATACTACCAAGAATTACGGGCTTAGGACAAAAGACAGAATTAATAGCTTTAAGCGCAGAATAATTATTCTCTAAAGGAGAAAGAAGCGAACTAATCCTTAATATATACGTACCACCAAGAACACTTATTAAATAAACCTTTGAACCACCATAATCAGTTAATTCCTTAGAAGAATAATCATCAGTACCAAAATTCTTATAAACAACTTCCTTAATCACACTCATCAATTAGCAAATAATAAGAATTATTTAAGGCTTATTCTAAGCTAATACAGGAATTTCATCAGTACTATTATTCTTACCACCACTAAGAGCGAGAGACCAATCAAGCCTCATGAGATTCTTAACGAAGAGATGATTAATATTGAGCCGGTAATAATCAGACTTACCAATCCTACGAGTAATAGCGACAACACCAGAATTAATCATTGAAGGAAAGAACTTCCTCAGAGAGTTATAACTAACAAAGCTACCCTTAGCAATAGCAGTGATAGGAAAATCAAAGAAATGATTATCAATAAGAAAATCCAAAACGCGAAGCTGAGGGGTATCACCAAGCTGTTCTAAAAATAAAGATTTGTTCATTTCATTATCGTTTTTCATTTTTCGTGATCCACCTGGGGATATTTCCTAAAATGCGTAAATTAGGAAAGTATATAAATGTTTCTATTAAAGAGTAAGATATTTCATTTAGAGAAACATTTAAATAATCTGATTATTAGTATTTCTATGGTTGAAAACCTAGAATTAACAAAAGCTCAGATAATGTTCAAGTTGATGAGAAAGAATAATTGGGATAATAAATATGATAGAACAGAGCATTTCAAGAGATTTCAAGGCTTAGATGATGCCATTAAGGAATTGTTAAAGAAAGAATGGTTAATAGTGCACAAAAAACCAGCATATACAGGAATAGCATTAAACTCACAGTACAAGAAAGAAATAATAGAGTTTATTGTTGACAAAATGTCACAGATTAGGGATTTAATGAAATAACCATAGTAGAACTATTCTAAGAACTCAATACCTAACTCATCAGTCATTTCATCACTCTTAGAGCCCCTACCAGTAGAAGTACGACTACCAAGAAGTTGAGAACTCTTAGCACCAGTAACTATAAGCAAAACCCTTATCGACTTATCCATGTCCTCAGAAACCTGAGCACCCCAAATAATCTTGGCCTCAGGACTAAGCTTATTACCAATATACTCAATAACAGTCTTAGCCTCATCAAGAGACAAGTCCTGACCACCAATAATATTGATTAACGCACCCTCAGCATTAGAAATATCAGCATCAAGCAAAGGATTCTGAATAGCCTTCTCAACAGCCTCAATAGCCCTCTGTTGGGAATCAGCCTCACCCATACCAATAAGAGAAACACCACCATTAGTCATAACAGCCTTAACATCAGCAAAATCAAGATTAACAAGACCAGCCTTAGTGATAAGCTCAGTAATACCCTTAACAGCATTAGTCAAGATTTCATCAGCAATCTTAAAAGCAGTATGAAGAGGAAGTTCAGGAGCCAACTCTAAAAGCTTATCATTAGGAATAAGAATTAAAGTATCAACAATACTCTCCAACCTCTCAAGACCATAAAGAGCATTCTCAACACGCTTATTACCCTCGATAGTGAAAGGAAAAGTCACAACACCAATAGTAAGAGCACCCTGCTTCTTAGCAAGTTCAGCAACTACCGGAGCAGCACCAGTACCAGTACCGCCACCAAGACCACAAGTAATGAATACCATATCAGAACCAGAAATCTTCTTCTTAATCTCAGACTCTGACTCACGAGCAGCCTCCTCACCGATCTTAGGATTACTACCAGCACCAGTACCCCTAGTCAACTCACGACCAATAAGAATTTTATGATCAGCATTACTATATAATAAGTCCTGAGCATCAGTATTAATAGCAATCATCTCAGCACCCTTAATACCAATCTCCTTCATACGACTAAGAGTATTATTACCACCACCACCAACGCCAACAACCTTGACCTTAGCAGACTGCTGCTTAATAATTTCTTCAAGTTCCTTATCAATCGCAAGAACCTCAGAATCAAAGTCCAACCTCGTTTTCTCAAATAATTCAGCCATTAAAATAAAGCAAGAATGAGAGATTTATAAAGATTTATATGATTTCTAGATTATAGACTGAAATAGAGGAATAATTCTATGAGTAATACTATGAGGGCTTATAAAGAGATCTATCATGAAATTCATTCAATAAATAATTTATTTCTGGCCTTTAATAATGCCAAGAAAGGAAAAACCAAAAGAAGATACGTTAAACGATTCAAGAAGAATTTAGGAGATAATCTTAACAAATTACGAAGTGAGTTGTTAACTCAGAGTTACACCCCTAATAAACTAAGAATATTTGTTCTTAGAGACCCTAAAACCAGAAAAATATCAAAGTCTGCTTTTCGTGACAGAGTTATTAATCACGCATTATGCAATATAATAGCACCAATTCTCGAGAAGTCATTCGTTTATGATTCACACGCTAATCAAGTAGGTAAAGGAACTCTTAAAGCTATAGAAAGATTTGATTATTTTAAAAGAAAAGTATCAAAAAATAATACTGGAGAATGTTACGTCTTAAAAGCAGATGTCAAACATTATTTTGATGAGATAAATCATGAAATACTAATCGGTGTAATCAGGAGAAAGATTAATGATAAAAGGACAATTTGGCTTATTAGACAGATTCTTGATGTCAATGTTGGGGGGACGAACGGAAAGGGCATGCCCCTAGGCAATCTGACCAGTCAATTCTTCGCTAATGTTTACCTTAACGAATTAGACCAATACATAAAACATTCATTGAAAGCTAAGTATTACATTCGTTACGTTGATGATTTTGTAATACTTCACAATGATAAGAGATTATTAGAAAAATGGAAGATGAATATTCAGGAATTTCTTAAAGAAAAATTATTGTTAGAATTACATCCTAGCAAGACCCATATATTAAGACTAAATTCCGGAATAAACTTTTTAGGATTCAGAATATTTTATCATTACAAACTATTAAGAAAGAGCAACATCAAGAATTTTGAGAGAAGAATTAATCATTACAAGATACTCTTTAATGAAGGAATGATTAACAGAGAGAAAATTATTGAGAGTTTAGAAGGATGGCTCAATTATGCCAATCATGCTAATACTTACAAATACCAAAAGCATGTAATCAGGTACTTCAATAATGCTTTCCCCTTAAGAGGAGAAAGGATTAATAACAAGAAGAAATATTGGAATTTTATTAATAAAGTAAGAGTTAGTGAACTACAATTCTCAGTGCAGAAAATATTATATTACCATAATAAAGGTTTAAGAGCCCATGAGATCGCCCTGATTCAAGGAATTAAGGAATCAACAGTTTGGAGCCATTATTCTAACCTAATAGAGCATAAACAAATATCGGTGTGGGAATTACTTCCTAGAGATAAGATTATTAAGATTCTGAATAAGGTTTATTCAAGAAAGGATAAGCTTAAAGATATCAAGGGAAGAGTCAACGATTCAAGAATAACTTACGATGAGATAGCATGCGTGATGGCAAGCGTTAAATCTAAGAGAAAGAAGAAAAATAAGAGTCCTGTAACGTGTGGCTGAGTTATTCCGACGAAACGACCATTGTTGTTGTTAAGATTGTTCCTGCCATTGGCATTAGACCTGTTCTCGAGCCTGTTGACAATCCACGCCCCAGAGCATAGCTCTTTCATTCACCCTAACTCACCACCACTTCATTTCTGTCGTGGTTGAACTTTATGACAACTTTGTTGCCCTAATGAAAGAGCGTATAACCCAGCTTCTCATGTCACCACGGTTGCCAGGACAAAAAATAATGATGAATAGATTATAAAAACGTTTGTATTAAGTATCAAAAAGTTGTAAGTAAGAATCTTTAGAGTTTTCTTCTTAATTCTCTGAATGGCTTTAGAACTTCAGGGTTTAAGAAACCTTCTAATCCTTCCATTGCCTCATCAACTGCCTTCAAATCAGCGGTGGTATAAGCCTTCATTTTTGTAGTTTCAGAACCTGCTTGCTCAGCACGCTCAGCGCCTCCGGCGCTAAAACCGACGAAACGACCATCGTCGTTGTCAAGATCGTCCCCGCCACCGGCATCAGACCTGTTCCCGAGCCTGCCGACAATCCACGCCCTCATTTCTGAAGTGTTCTTGTCGCATTGTCCAGGAAAAACTCCCATTGCCTCAATATTATCTAAAGAAGTACCTTTAGCAAATCTTGCTTGATACTCTCCAAAAATATAAGGTATCGCTTCTCCGTGAAGTCCTGGAATAGCAAATTCTGCCGGTACCTCGTCAGGATGCCTAAGAATTACTCTCCAGAATAATGAGTCTTTAACTTGTTCTTGAGTCATCCATTCATCAATTACTTTAGCTAATTTTCCCCTCTGAGTAACTATCACTCCATCACCCTGAAGTTTCTCATATCTTTCACCGATTCCTAAATTAACAGCTCCTCTCCTAACAAGCCTTTCTCCTTCTTCAGGATTAATCAACCCTAAATATTCTCTTCCTAATGGAGTTAGCGAACCATCAGCATGAGTAGTGAGTACTAATTTTATTTCATCACCCCTCTGAGCTTTCAAATCAGAAGTATCAAAATAACTATCAGTCCAGCCAGTCTTAACATCTTCAGGACCATTCTTATAAGCAAGCCTATTTTGCTCTACTCTTGCAATACTAATAGGGCTTCTACCATCAGCTAACAAGGCAGGCATTTTATCAACATTCCTGCCATAAAATTCTTCGTATGCTTTTCTTTCCGGATTAAGCTTTAATGCCATACTAACCAAAGAAATAAGGAGTATTTAAACCTTTCGGTTATGTTACTCTTAGATAATAGCAACAATTTACCCGTTTTTGACGATTTTATTATTTTCTCCCTTCTCAACCTTCTTATCCTTAATCTCCTTATCAATGAATACCCCAAGTCCCATGTTCAATGCCTGTTTGAACTCATCATTAAAGAAATCAACTAAAGGCTTGAAACGATCATCAACCTTCAAAAGAACAATATTATCCTCAATGACATAATCAAAATTATTCTTAAAAAAGAAATTAATTAATGAACGAATCTTTTTATCCAAATCATCAGAAGAATCACCAAGCCTACCCTTAACAGTAAGCTCATAAACAAGAACCTTACCAGCAAGAGGATTATTAAAATCAACAATAACACGACCACCACTAACAGTACTAACACGACCCATCATACCATCAAAAGAGAAAACCATACCAGTCTCAGGACGAACCTTCTGATCACGAAAAGAATTAATTGATAAAGTACGAATAAGCTCCTTCTTCCTAGCACCAAAAGCCTTATCAGGAACAAGCTCAAGAGTATAAGACTTATCAACTTCCTTACCAACAAGAAAATCATCAATAGCAGGAAGCATCATACCAAGACCTAAAGAAATAATCACCGGCTTAACATCATCATGAGTATGACCATCAGAATGATCATGAGACTCATGAAGCTTATCAGCAACTTCCTTAATATTAGTATCAAAAACCTCACCACCCTTAACAGTACCAACAAATTCTAACTCAAC
>PFDC01000011.1 GCA_002763035.1 Candidatus Pacearchaeota archaeon CG10_big_fil_rev_8_21_14_0_10_35_13
GAAATGATTAAACAAGCAAAAGGATTCTATAACATAATCTATGCGTTTATTGACAGAATGAATAATCAAGAAATAAAAAATTACAGAAATAAACTCAGGAATTTATTAAATATAAAATGAGTAAAAGAGGACAAGTAACAATATTCATAGTAGTAGGAATAGTAATAATCGTAGTCATAAGCATGTTTGTAGTATTCAAAGGAAAAAATGAAGGAATAAGTAGTAGTGGAGTAAGCACAGAAAACCCCCAATACTTCATAAGTAAGTGCGTAGAAGAAGCAACAAACGAAGCCATAGAAAAAATACTACCACAAGGAGGAGTAATAAGCACTGAAGGAAGAGTAACAAAAGAGTACTTAGGGAAAAAGATTGTTTACTCATGCTACAACCAAGGATTCTACGAACAATGCACTAACCAAAACCCTGCGATGATAAATAGTGTAGTGGAAGAAATAACTAATTATGTAAGACCAATAACAGATAACTGCTTCGTAAACTTGAAGAATGATTACGAAAAGAAAGGAGCAATAATAGACGTGGGAAACAGTAATGAAATGATAATAAAAACAGAAATAACCAAAGGAAAAATAACAATTAATATCAAGAGAAAAATAACGATTAGTGATAAAGGAACAACAACAAGTTATGAAGAATACAAAACAAGCATTAACAGCCCACTATACGAACTACTAAAAACAGCAATAATAATAACTAATCAAGAATCATTATTCTGCCACGCAGAATACCTAGGAATGATGATTAATAACCCAGAAATAATAATTAGCAGAACGGAAATAGGAGGAGTAGAAGAAATATATGGAATAAAAGACAGAAGTACAGAAGAAGAACTAATGATAGCAATTAAAGGGTGCTCAATACCAACAGGAATATGACAAAATGAAAAAAAAAATTAGGAATACACCAATATCAAAAATACCGGAGGCTAAGAAGTTATTAAATAAGAGTATTGTTCAACTTAAAAGATGATAAATAACAAAAGAAACTTGAGAAAGATAACTTACGGAGAAATAGCACTATTAATACTAAGTATGTTCGCATCCATGTATATAATAAGCTCAACAGACACGGTAAGCGCGGAAGGAACAGAAACACTACCAGAAGGAATAAGCAAATCAACATGCATTGAAATGAGCAACGGGGCAGTATGCCAAGAAGGAATAGCAGAAACGCAAGCAAATGAATGCCCAGGAGGATGGATACCAACAAGCAAAGAACAAGTAACAGAATGTGAAGAAGGATGCTGTTACGACGAGAACACAGGAACATTCTCAACAAGAACAACAAAAACCTTATGCGAAAATAACGGAGCAAGATGGAATAACGACCCAACATGCACTAATACCCAAGAAACAAAGCTAGGATGCTGCATACTAGGAGAAGAAACAGAATACGTAACAAACAAAGAATGTGAATTACTAACAAAATCAAGAGGACTAGAAAAAGATTACAGAAATGTTGGTAGCGAAAACGAATGTTTATTATTATCACACTTACAAGAAAGGGGGGCATGCGTTATTGGAAAAGGAGAAGAAATATTATGCAGTCATAAAACATTACAAGAATGCAATTCAGTAAGAGGACAATTCTTTAACGGAATGATGTGTTCTAACGAAGAAATAAACTCGGGATGTGAAAGACAAGCAAGCAGTGGATGCGTTGAAGGAAAAGAAGGAATATACTGGTATGATAGTTGCGGTAATACAGAAAACATTTATTCAACAAATAAGGAAGAAAGCTGGAATAACGGAAGATTCCTTAACGAATACCAAAGTTGCAACCCAACAAGCGACAACGCAGAAAGCACAAGTTGTGGTAACTGCAACAGACTAATAGGAGGAGGAAGCGTTTGCGGAATAAACAATGAAGGAACAGCAACATGCTTACCATTAGACTGTAAGAGCGCACCAGACACCAAAGGAACTAAAGACAGGAAGAACTTAGAAAGTTGGTGTGTTTACGAATCACAAATAGGTAAGGGAACAAGCACCGTAGGAAGCAACCATTATGTATACTCATGCAATGAAGGAATAGTAACAAGTAGCACTTGCGGAGATTACCGCACAGGAATATGCACAGAGAATACTATAACACAAGAAGTAAGTAATGAAGAATTCTCAGTAGCAAGATGCAGAACTAATATGGCATTACAATGCTTAGGAAACAACCAAGAAGGAGAAGACATTACTAAATGCGAAGAAAACCCTGACTGCTACTTAGAAAACTTTGATTATGGTAAGGGATACGAATTTCAGTTATGCCTACCAAGATACTCTTTAGGACTAAAAAAGAATACTGAAGGAGAAATACTAAGTGCTCAAAGTTATTGCAATCAAGCAAACTTTAAATGCCAAAAGGTTAGAGTAAAAACGTTATTCAGCGGATGGGAAACTAAAGCAGGAAACAACTGCCTTGATGAAAGCTTCACTGAAGCAATGAATAATTGGTGTACAAGCCTTGGAGATTGCGGAGCAGGAGTGAACGTAGAAGAAAGAATAACTACTGAAGGATACACAATTACTGGAGCACCAAAATTAGGAAGTAATTATTTACAAAGAATAATAGGACTAGCAAGCCCCTTAGGTGGCGAGAGTATCGAAGCAAAAGATATCAGCGGGGTAGTAAGCAATAGTATAGGAAGAATTGAAAATCCCCCCGAAGGAATAAGTTATGAAGAAGAAGACATTGAATGGATGGGGAGCATAGTACAAGGAGCAGGAGCAGTAGGAACATTGGCAGAGGCGTTTGCTTTGATAGGTATTGACACAGCCTTAGGTAATATCGCAATGACATTTGGAAGCTCACTCTCATCTGTCAGTACAACATTAGGTACTACACCAATATTAGGAGCATTATCAACATTAGCGATAGGAATAACTTTAGGAAACCTCATGGGAAGTTTAGCAGCGAAGGTCTTTGGGTTAGGAGGAGAAGCTGCCAAAATAGTACAGATTACTGGAACATTAGCAGGAACATTCGTAGCAGTAGACGTCCTGGTTGCGCAAGCAGCAGTAGTTAGTGAAGCAGTTGGAGGAGCAGGAGCAGCGTCAGGAGGAGCGGCAAGTGGTGGTGGAATATTATCATCAACTGGAGGAATCACAATGTTACCATTATATGGTGTAGTACTAATAGCAATAGCAGTAATAATCATAGTAGCAGTAGTACTAAAATTGTTAGGCATAGGAAAAGTTAAGAAAACAACCGCAGTATTCACTTGTGAACCATGGCAAGCACCACCAGGAGGAACAGACTGCCACTTATGCGATAAGAACTCGCTAATACCATGCACTAATTACCGTTGCGAAAGTTTAGGAGACAGTTGCAGACTAATAAATGAAGGAACAAAAGAACAATCATGCGTTGACATCTCACCAAACGATAATACTGTACCAACAATAACCCCATACGAAGAAGCACTAACAAAAGGATACAAGATAGAAACAACAAGCAAAGGAATGATGATAAGAATGGAAGATAACAGTTGCATCCCAGAAAACACCCCAGTAATTATTGGAATAAAAACTAACGAATACACAAGATGCAAGATGGCAATGGAACCAGGAAAAGATTATGAAAATATTAATGAATACTACGGAAACTCTATGAAGAGAATGAATCATTCACAAGAACTATTCATGCCATCAGCAGAAAGCATAGCTTACGAAATAGCCGACAACTTAGAAAACCCTGAAGAAATGAGCATAGAAATAATAAAACAAAGAATTAATGAACAATACAACGACTACAACATATTCATAAGATGTCAAGACGAATCAGGAAACGCAAATTTTGATGATTACATAATTAATACATGCATTGAACCAAGACCTGACAGTAAAGCACCAACGATTAGTAAGAGCCTACCAAGTGATGGTAGCGCAGTAGCTTACGGAAGCAAAGAAAAAATAGTGAAATACTGGATTGACGAACCTGCAGAATGTAAGTGGAGTAATACTGAAAAAACAGATTATGAAGACATGACCAATAGTATGAGATGCTCAACAAGTATTGAAGAAAGAGAAATATACGGATGGCCATGCACTGCAAACCTAACTATCAATAATGAAACTAATAATTATTATATTAAGTGCAAGGACCAACCATGGCTTGAAGGACACGAAAACGCAGAGAACAAGAGAATAATAAGTAATGACATAAAATACACCCTCTCAACAACCACTACACCACTAACAATTACAGAAATAACACCCACTGACAGTTCAACAATTTACGGAGGTGTTGAACCAATAAGCATCACACTAAAAACAAGAACTGACGGAGGAATAGCGGGAGGAATATCAACATGCAAATACTCCCTTAATAGTGGAAGTTACATATTCATGAAAACAACCAACAGCAATAGTCATGAACAGATATTTGATTTAATGACTAGAGGGGATAAAGAAATAAGCATTAAGTGTGAAGACAACGCAGGAAATATCGCAGAAAAAAAGACTAATTTCAGAATAGAATTAGACACAACACCACCAGCAATAACAAGAGCTTACAAGAATAATAACGGAATAACAATAATAACTGATGAGAACTCAGAATGCGCGTACACAAAGAACACTTGCACTTATGATTTCGTTGATGGAACAAGAATCGGAGGCACAGAAAAAGCTCATACTTTAATTCCAGGAGAAGGAGACACAGGAACGTACTATATAAGATGCCAAGACAAATTCAATAATCCAAGAACAGGATGCACAATAATACTAAGAGATTACTGAAGTGAGGAGTTAGTTATTTTAAACCTTAAGAGTTACTTCTGAGGATGACTCAACAACACCCAAATCCTGTTTAGTTAAGGACCAAGCGAATTTAAGGAAGTTAATTACAATAGAATTATCTAAATTTAACTTATACATATTAGACTTACCAACCCTCCGAGTTTTAACAATAATCCCTTTCTTCAAGAAATCATTAAAAAAACTAATTAAAGAGTTATAACTAATACCGGCTTCTCGTGCCATGTCAGTCATGTTAAAATCAAAGAAGTGATTACCTATAAGGAAGTCTAAGAATCTCAACTTAGGAGTATCACCAAAATACTCTAAGAATGCCGAATTATCATTATTATTAGCCATGAAATAATAGAATAACGAAACCTTTTAAATGTTTCCCTAAAGGAGTTTTAAACTATCAAAGTTAGAAACATTTAAATATCTGTATTTATTAAAGAAAACTATGGAAAGGGCCAAAGCACAACTAATGTTTAAACTAGCATTCTCAAAAAGAAATTGGGGAGCAAAATACGATAGGCTTGAGCATTATAAAAGATTTGATAATCTTAAAATAATAATTAAAGAATTAGAAAAAAACAAGTGGTTGCTAATGAAGAATAAACCAAACTATACAGGAATATCATTAAATCCAGAATACAAAAAAGAGATTATTGAATTCATTGAAAAACACATACCGGAAATAAGAGGGTGGATAAAATAATTCTAACTACTAGATGAAACACTAAGAATCTTTTCAGAAAGAACCACCCCAGGAAGCTTATCACCAAGAAGTTCTATAAAGAAATCTCCAGAAACACGAGACTTATCGCAAGTGATACTTAAACCAGAAGCTTCTAAGAGCTCTTTGTCATTATAATTATCACCAATAGCAAGAACATTATCCCTATTAAGATTAAGAATCTTCATCAAATGAATAAGACCCTGAGCCTTAGTCTGAGAATCATGAATACCAATATCATAAGCTTCACCATTCCACAAACAATAAAGATCAGGCTCGTCAGAAAACAATTCTTCAATAAGACTAACACGATCATGACAATGAATAGTAACTATTAATTCCTTAGGCTCAAAACCTTTAATCATGGGATGGTTAATTGATGAAAGTCTGGAAAGAACAGCACGAAGCTTATCAAAACTATTAACATGCTGATGAATCACCCCTTTATACCACGAAGCACTACCATTCTCATAAGTAATACTAACAAAAGGAAGAACCTCACGAAACATCTCAAGAAGCATGAACAAACTCCTACCAGAACTAATATTGATAAGAAAACCTAATTCTGAAAGTTTCTTAATGAGTAAAATCATCTCCTGAGAAACTTTCTTAGTCTCAAGAGTAAGAATGTTATTAGAAGTACTAATCTTAGTACCGCGAGGAACAATAACCCCATCAACATCAAAAACTAATAATTTGATATCCTTGAGATCATCAACAGAAAGCTCTGAGATATGCTTCATAAAATGTTAAAGAATGGATAATTAATAAACTTAATCAACCTTGTAAGTCCAGCCCTTCTTACCACCAATTACCTTAATGATATTAACTTTATTACCACAATCACCAAGAGAAGTACAAATATCCTTACGATTATCAAGCCATCCAGGCTCAAGACACTCACAGTTATCAACACACTTCTTACCACTAAGCAAATCCTTCTCATAAGTAACGACGCAAGTAGTGCTAGCAACAGCACAAACTTCCTGAGAATTACCAGCATCATTCCAAAACTCAAGACCAGGAGAAACTAAAGGAACACAAGAACCACCATTACTGAGACCTACAGGACCATTAATCCATTTACAATCACGAACATCAACATCAGAACAATCATCAGAATCATTCTGCAAGATACAATCCTGCCACTTATTAACACGACAACCAGCCTGAGAAAAAGTACCAGTAGAAGTCTTAATACTCGCTTCAACACAAAGTTCCTGACGGAAATCAGCACAAGGCTCAACTATTTCTTCACCAGCAACACACAAATGCCTATAAAACCTAGTACCAACATCAACAACTGCCTTATTACTCTTAGTCTGCTCATCATTAACACACCAAGACTCACCATGCTTGTAATCATTATCATTAAAAGTGTTAGAGCAATCAAGATCCTGACAAATAAAATTTCCATAAGTAGGCTTAACACTGGAAGAAGCCTTAGAATAATCAGAACAAAGACTACCACTAAGATAATCACAAGAACCACAAGTACGAGAATTAGAATTACCATCAGCATCATTAAAACCACAAGAATCAGCCTTAGGAACAATCATCCTCCAATAAGACTTATCATTAACCTTAGAAGCATCATAAATATTAGCAGGATTACCACAAGTATCAACGAAATAAACTTCTTCCTTACCAACAACACAAGTAGTAGAAGTACTAGGGCCACAATTCGTTGCTAACTCCTCAGAAGAACACAAGAAATCTTTATGAAAAGAAGCATTATTAGCAGTACAATCAGAACGAGTAGTAAACTTACAAGTCCTAGTAAAATCAGAATCAAAAACACAAGCACCCTTATCCTGAGACTGAGTAACAGCAACACATTCAGCCTCAGAACCAATATTCTTACGGAAATCAGTAACTAAATTATACTGAGAAGAAAGCTTCTTACAACGAGTAAGAGTAGTAAAAGCAGCCTGATTACCAAGAACACAACAAGCAGGCTGACACTGAGGAATATCTTCAGGATCACCAGAACTCCAAGTACCACCACTTTCCTGACAAGCTTTCTGAGGAGTATTATCCATACAGATACCCTCGGAAGAATCATAACAAGTACCTAAAGAACAAAAACTTGTAGACTCACAACTACTAGGAGTTTGAGAATAAGAATTATCACACTGAGAAGGAAGAGAATTCTGACACCAAGCACCATTAGTAGTACGCTCACAACAAACATTAGCACTCTGAGAAGAAACCAAAGAAATATCAGCAAAAGTAAACACTAAAAGAGCCAGAACAAGAAATAACAAGAAGAAAGTCAAATTCCTAAACAACGAATTATTAACCATACTAATCATTAACTCCAACAATTTTATTAGGCTGATAACCAGGAGGCCAACTCAAACTACGAGTAGCAAAAGTAAAGCTATCATCAGTATTCCTACTAGTAAGAATATAAACCTTACTACCATCAGACAACTTATACTTATCAGCACGAATATCAGGATAAGAAAGCATAAACGTTAGAATATCAAAATCACCATACCTTGCTTCCCAACTCATAATATAAGTAGCCTGCATTAACAAATTATAGATGTCAGACTTCTTAGAAACCTTGAAAGAATCATAAGACTCAGTGGAAGAATCCTTAGTGAAAGTAAGACCAGTAGTGACAACAAAAACAGAATTATCAGGACTTAAATCAATAGTAAGCTGAGGATTATTACCACCGCTAACAGAAAAACCACGACTCTGCATTTCACTCTTAAGATTATTAACACATGAAGAAACTTGAGGATTAATAATCGCCAATAACTCATCAGAAAAGTGCTGTTTTAATAAAGGTCTCTGAACAACACAAGTCTTGTAATACTCATTAGTATAACAAACATAATCAATCTTAATATTATTGAATAATAAATAATTCTTAGAATTAAGAGTACCACCGCTAGAACTAAGAGTAGTAATAGCATTATCAATTATCGGAGTAAGACAAGAAGTAAAGAATTGTTCCGGAGACTCCTGAACACTAACATTACTAAGCTTAGGCCAAAAAACTAACGCAAGAACAGCCAAGGAAACAATTACTAAAGCAATGATTATGAAAATAGTCACCTGGCCTCTTTTGTTACTAAATAGCATGAAGTATTAAGAGTTAAGAGATTTAAAAGTCTTTCTGAAGACAAAACGAGAAATGACAGAACTATTTTCTGATAACACAAAGAAGAAAATTATAACAACACAAGCATTAAACAAAACATTTATTCTTAAAAATTAGTAGAATAACTTATTAACAAAAGAAAAAAACGAAGTTTGGTGTAGCGATTAAGTGATTATGACAACACGATAAAACTTATATAGTAGAAAAGTTTAAATAATAGCATGAGAGAAAGCGTAAAAACCTCAAAAACTAAGGTTTTAGGGCTCGCAGGAAAACTAATTCTCGGAATAGGAGGAGCAGTAGGACTAGGAGGAAGTGTAGGATGTGTAGGGTTAGCAGATATGACCGATCCTTCAGAAGCAGTGAAATATCCAGCAAGAGCCCTTGGAACATTACTTGGTACGAACAGGGTAGATGAGTCTACAACTTATGGATGGGTGGAATATAACGGTACAAAGACTTGGATGCTGACAAAAACTGAATCTAAGACCGGGAGAGTATTAAGAAGAGAAGAAGTATCACCACCAGGATGGATGCCAGAATGGTACGAGGATTGGCTTAGGAAGAATGGCGTTGACCCTGAAAGAATAAGAAGAGGATATTAATAAATCCTAAAAAGGGTTATAATGCAACTCTTAAACGCAGTGGAGTGTATAATAATTTGCTAATAACTAAAAACCCAAAGAAAATTTCTCAAGCTTAAAGTCTTAAAGTGTTTAGAAAGACACAAACAAAACTTTATAAATTACCCGACACTAAAATACTTATGAGAAAAAAGAGTGCTGGTAAGAAAACTAGTTCAATAATC
>PFDC01000031.1 GCA_002763035.1 Candidatus Pacearchaeota archaeon CG10_big_fil_rev_8_21_14_0_10_35_13
CTAATGATTATGCGGACTAGACTGGCGTGTTAGCCCTACGCCATTTGCAAACGGGCTTTATGGCAAGTCGAATAAGGAGCGAGTGATACGGATAGGTTTAGGATCTTCAAGCAAACGTTGAAGTTCTGTCCTGTTTGATCCCGCTCTTGCAAAATGGGTCAGGCCTTGAACGGAGCAGCCCTAAACAAGAGTTGAGATGCTTACAGGGTCACGGAACCGAGAATGCTCGAAGGCTAATTCTAAGCTTGTACGTTGAGCAAACTCTTGAGTCCGCAACTAATGATTACAAGATGAAAATTAATCCAAGAATAATAAGGGAAAGACAAGAAATAAAAATAATACCCCCAGAATATGAAGAAGGAGGAGTAGAGATTATTTATACAGCAAGCGGACACAGAAAGGACAGAAGCAGAAGATGGGATTTAGGAATGGGATGGGAAGATTATGGGGGATACACATTTGCAGAAATAGAATCAGCAAGCCAATGTGAAGACCCTGACCTAAGATTAAGAACTATAAGAGGAATAATAAACAACCACATAAGAGGAATGATGACATCAGTAAAAGAAGTGGAAAGAAACTTGAACAGAGCATACTGCAATACGACCCTGAACTTCTAAAAATATACAATAAAGAACAATAATACTTAAAAAGCAAGAAAGAGAATAAACAATATGGGATTAGGGATATACAGACCATTAGCAGGATTAGTGAGAAGTATTGAAGAAGGAAGTATCAGAATGGAAGAAGGACACTTGTTAATGATAAGAAGCCTAGAAGAAGGAGTTGTGAGAAAGAGAGTTATGGCTTACGGAGGAATAGGAATAAGAGTTGATTATGAATTACCACTAAGCGGAGGAAGTATGGGAGAAAGAAGAGAAACGACAGGGATAGTATTATTACTACCAGAGACGACAGCAGAAATAGGACCGGAAGACACGAGAAGGAAATATACGATGAGACTTCCAGAAGAAGGAGAAGTATTAGACGAAAATGGAAGACCAATGATACCATTAATAATTAACGACAAGGAAATCAATGACGGACATACCAGACATGAATATGTTAGACTTTGTGGAGACATTAATACACTTGATGGTACAAAGTCTTTGCAAGAATTAAAAGAATATAGAAAGCGAAATAACAAGTAAGAAAAACTTATCCTGAAGAAAACATTTAATAATGAAATGGTAAATAAACTCAAAGACCTACATGAGATAATGAGGGATAGAGAAATATCACCAGATGACCTGCTACTCTTAACAAGCAAATGGAGAGAAGGAAGAGAATCATTCCTGAGTGAACGAGTAGTAGTATTTAGAGGTAGAGGAGGAACAATAAGCCCAGAAGGAGAAGAATACGAAGGCCCAGTAATAAGTGACCCGATAAAAATAGTAAGACTAAGAGATCTTGAAGAGCAGAGAGAAAAAGCATGGTTCCCAGGAAAGACTTTTGAGCACGAAGAAGCAGGAACATTAATCCCATTAACACTCAACGAAGAACCTTATGACAACGGAGCAGTACACCATTATAAGTTATTAATAAAAAGTGATAAATGGACCGATAGGTAATCAGGACTGGAATGATTCTAAGAATAATTCTTTAAGGTAGAGTTTCCGAAAATCCTTTTTAAATAGAACCGAAAAATAGTTGTAGAAGTACAGCCTCCTTCTTTTTGACGGAAGGAGGCAG
>PFDC01000087.1 GCA_002763035.1 Candidatus Pacearchaeota archaeon CG10_big_fil_rev_8_21_14_0_10_35_13
TAATAGCAAATGCAGAAACAGGATTCGGACCACCAGGGAGCACTGCAATAACAAAGTTAACAACTCACGACCTAGAAGTAATAGAAGGAGTAAGTGGAGTACAAGAAGCAATACCAAGACTGATAAGAATGACAAAAGTAGAATACAACGGAAGAACAACCTACACTTACACAGGAGACATACCAATGGAAGAAAAGAAGAGAGCAATAGTATACGACACATTTAACGTAGAAACAAGCTCAGGAAAACTAATAACAGAAAATGATAAGGGGAGAGTAATACTAGGAAGCGACTACTATGAGAACTCTCAAGCAAGATTCGGAAAACAATTAGAAGTAGGACAAACAATAACTGTCCAAGGAAAAGAATTCAGAATAGCAGGATTCTTAGAGAAAAGTGGAACGTTCACGATTAATTCAGTAGTATTCATGCTAACGGATGACATGAAAGGATTATTAGACCTCAGTGATGAGATAGATATGATAGTAGCACAAGTAGAAGAAATAGGAATGACAGAAGAAGTAGCAATAAAAATAGAAGAAGCGATAAGAAAGGACCGTAGAGAAAAAGTTGGAGAAGAAGACTTCACAGTACAAACACCAACACAAGCAATAAGCTCAGTGAACACAATACTAGGAGCAATAAATATCGTAATAGCAGGAATAGCAGCAATATCACTAATTATAGGAGCAGTAGGAATAACCAATACGATGTATACTTCAGTACTAGAAAGACGTAAAGAAATAGGAACAATGAAAGCAGTAGGAGCACAAAACAAAGATATACTAATGATATTCATGATAGAATCAGGACTACTAGGACTAGTAGGAGGAATAATAGGTGTGATAATAGGACTGGGAATGGCCTACGGAGCCGCAGGAGCGGCAAGAGCAGGGCTAGGAATCGATAACTTCAGAGTAACATTATCCGCACCGTTAATACTAGGATCAGTAATCTTCTCGTTTGTTATAGGAATGATATCAGGAATAATACCAGCATTACAAGCAAGTAAACTAAAACCAGTAGACGCACTAAGACAATGATTAAAGATTATTTTATGATAGGAATAAAGAACATCAAGAAGAGAAGACTAAGAAGCTGGCTTACAATGTTCGGAATATTCATAAGTATAGCAACGATATTCTTACTAATCAGCCTGTCATTAGGACTACAGAAAGGAGTACAAGAAGAATTTGAAGGACTAGGAGGAGACAAATTCTTCGTACAACCAAGAGGACAATTAGGAGGACCAGGAACAGGAGGAGCAGTAACATTAACAGAGAAAGACGCAGAGGCTATAGAAAAAGTCAACGGAATAAAGGCAGTAGTATACTACACCTTTGGTAACGCAAAAATAGAGAATTCCGGAGAAGTAAGATACGTGCAAACTACAGGAGTATTAACAGAAGATTTCTTCTTAAAATCAGACTTTTACAAGATAGACGAAGGAAGAATGATAGAAGCAGGAGATACTAACAGGATAGTTGTGGGATCACAATACAAGAATAATAATGTCTTTAGTAAGAACTTAGAAGTTGGTAATAAAATAATAATTAATGAAGCAGAGTTTAAAATCGTAGGGATACTGAAAACAACAGGGAGCCCACCAGACGACAAAATGATAATGATACCCCGAGAAGAGTTCGTGAAGTTATTTAATACAGGAGAAAAGGTTGACCAAATAGTCGCACAAGTTTATGACACTAAAGAAATGGATACTGTAGCAGAGAGAACCAAGAGAGCACTAGCAAAGTTCAGAGGACTAAAATATGAAAATAGAGACTTCACCATAATGACCCCCGAAGAAATACTTAAGAGTTTTGAAGCAATACTAAACATACTAACAGCATTCCTCGGGGGGATAGCAGCAATATCATTAATCGTCGGAGGAGTAGGAATAACCAACACGATGTACACATCAGTACTAGAAAGACGTAAAGAAATAGGAACAATGAAAGCAGTAGGAGCACAAAACAAAGACATACTAATGATATTCACAATAGAATCAGGACTACTAGGACTAGTAGGAGGAATAATAGGAGTAGGACTAGGAAAAATTATAGGAAAAATTATTGAAGGTATAGCATTAAAACAATTAGGAACAAACCTATTACAGGCAGCAATGCCAGTAGAACTAATCATAGGAAGCTTACTATTCTCATTCTTCGTAGGAGCAATATCAGGAGCAGTGCCAGCAATACAAGCAAGCAAACTAAAACCAGTAGACGCACTAAGGTACGAGTAAGTAACCACCCCACAACACCACAGAAACTTTTAAAAAGAATTATTTGCTAAGAAAGAGAACATAATAAAATTGGTGACAAAAAATGAAAAAATGTATTTATTGCAAGAGTGAAATAAACGACGAGTCAGTAATAGATTTTTGTGAAAGATGCGGTAAAGGAGTATGGGGTGATAGGATGTTCAAGACCATAGTAGAAAATATGGAAAAAGCAAGAGATAACGGAAGCCTATTCCAAGGAATATAGAACTAATAACAAGAAATCTACAAGTATGATAAAACTTAAAACAACAAAAACCCGCAGTTTTTGTACCATTAAGAGTTTCGTAGGAACTTTTAAAAAGGATGAAAAAGAGTTAATTCTATAATAAAGCAAGAAAATTGTTAGTACCGCAAAGTTATTATGATTAAAAGAAAAAGAATTAGAGAAAAGGGAAAGATAAGGCTTAGTGAATACTTTAAAGTACTGAAGGAAGGAGAAACAGTAGCAATAGTAAGAGAATTAGCAGAAAGATCAAACGTACCAAAAAGAATGCAAGGAAGAACAGGAATAGTTAAAGGAAGAAGAGGCAACGCTTATATAGTAAAAATTAATGATATAAATCAAGAGAAAGAGTACGTAGTAAAGGCGGTACACTTAAAGAGAATAAAAAATTAGAAAATGATACACGAAACAAAACCATTAACAATAGCAGAAACAGAAGAGTTGCTAAAAGGATCAACGACAGAAGAAGAACACCAAGACCTAAAAGCATTCCTAAAAAAGTTCAAAACGTTAAGCTTGAAAGAAGCAAAGGAATTAAGGGAAGAACTAGAAAAATTAGAACTAATAAAAGCTAAGCCAGAAGACTTAGTGAAGATTGTAGACTTAGTACCAGCAGATGAAGGAAGCGTTAATAAGATATTCACAGAAGTAGGATTAGACAAAGATGAAATTAATAAAATACTTACAATTACAAAGAAATACATATGACTATGGAAAGAGAAGAATATGCAGTAGTCCTAGACTACTTACCATACGGGTACCCACTGGAGGGGAAGAGGATGCCAATAGCCCAGGCTATAGGAGCAACAGGATTAACACTTTTACAACTAGTGCCAAGAAGAGGAGAAGCACTAGAACTAAAGGAGAAAGTGTATATAGGTAACGGGAAGAGAGATAAAATATACTATATACTAGGAAAACTAACAGGAGATAAGCTGACAGAGACTGCTAAACAACAGCTTAATGATTACGTTAAAGAAGTAATAAAGGAACAAGAAGCAAGGTTCGTAGAATTCTTCAACAAATCAGAAGCAATAAACACAAGGCTACACCAACTAGAATTACTGCCAGGATTAGGAAAGAAACATACACAAGAAATTCTAGCACAAAGAAAAGAAAAACTTTTCGAAAGCTTTGATGAAATAAAGAGCAGAATACCAACGCTACCACACCCAGAAAAAACTGTGGAGAAAAGAATTATCGACGAACTAACAGGAGATGAAAGGCATAAACTTTTCGTAAGTTAAAAATGGCAGAAAAAGAACAAAAAATAATACCAAAACCAGGAATGAAACAACCAAAGGAAGAGTTTGACTTACTGGTAAGAATCTTAGATAAAGACATTAAAGGACAAAGAAGAGTAGTAGTAGGACTAAGAAGAATCAAAGGAGTATCATGGGCAATCTCAAACGCCACATGTACAATACTAAAGATACCGACCAATAAGAAAATAGCAGAATTAACAGAGAAAGAAATTAAAGAAATAGAAGACTTCTTAAAAAACCCTAAAGTGCCAGACTTCCTTATTAACAGAAGAAAGGACCATGATTCTGGAGAGAACAAACACTTAGTAAGCACAAACTTAGACTTCAAAAAAGATTTCGATATAAAACTATTAAAGAAAATAAGAAGTTACAGGGGATTAAGACATGCTCTGGGACTACCAACAAGAGGACAAAGAACCAAGAGTCACTTCAGAGCTAATAAGAAATCAAGAGTAGTCGTTGGAGTAAAAAGCAAGAAGGGCGGTAAATAACTATGGCATGGACTAGAAAACATAAAACATACTCAAGACCAAGAAAACCTTTTGACAAGGTAAGAATGGAAGAAGAAAACGTAATAGTAGAAAAATACGGACTAAAGAATAAGAGGGAAATATGGAAGGCAGAAGCAGCAATAAGCAAGATAAGAACACAAGCAAAAAAACTCATTACCGAACCATTAGAAGAACAAGAAAAGCTATACGAAAAACTTAATAAGATGGGACTAGGAGTTAAAAGTATACCAGAAGTATTAGCATTAAGCAAGGAAGACTGGCTTGGGAGAAGACTACAAACAATAATAGCAAATAAAGGAATGGCAACAACAATAAAGCAAGCAAGACAACTAATAACACACAAACACGTAAAGATCAACGGTAAGATAAAGAATATACCATCATACCCTGTTAAAGTAAAAGAAGAAAAAATGATTGAAATAAAAGAAAAGAAAGAAAAAGTTAAGAAGGCAACAGAAATAGTCATTGAAACACCAGCAACAGAGGAGGAAAAAGAAGAATGAAGGTTAAGAAAGAATACACAGGAATAGTACACATATTTACTAGTTTTAACAACACCATAGTGAACTTAACAGACATCGGAGGAAATACAATTTCAAGAGTATCAGGAGGAATGGTAACAAAACAAGATAGACTAAAAGCTAACCCAACAGTAGCAATGTTTATAGCAAAAAAGATAGCAGAAGGAGCCAAAGAAGCAGGAATAACATCATTGTACATAAGAATAAGAGCGAATACTGGAAGCACATCACCAGGACCAGGAGCCAACTCAGTAATAAAAGCATTATCAAGAGACGGATTCAAAATAATAAGCATTTCAGAAACAACAAGAGTGCCAAGAGGAGGACCTAAGAAGAAAGGAGGAAAGAGAGGTAGAAGACCATAAACACTAAAGTTTAAAAGACTAAAAAATTAGTATAATAACAACAAAATGAAAATAATAGAAAAAAACCAAGAAAAAATAATGATTACTGAAGATATGAGCGAAACCCTAGCAAATGCCATAAGAAGAACAATAATGGAAGTGCCAGTATTAGCAGTTGACGAAGTGGAAATATTCAAGAACGACTCAGTATTGTACGACGAAGTAGTGGCTCACAGAATCGGACTAATACCACTAAAGATGGAAGAGAACAAAGGCAAGAAGAAAGCCAATGAAGAAATGGTGCTAAAACTTGTGAAGAAAGGACAAGGAATGGTATACTCAGGAGAATTATCAGGGGCAACAGAAGCAGTATTTGGAAAAATGCCAATAACACTACTAACAGAAGGACAAGAATTAGAAATATTAGCAACAGCAAGACTAGGAAAAGGAATAGAACACGCAAAGTACAGCCCTGGAATAATGCACTACAGAGAATATTACGAAGCAACACCAAAGAAAGGAACAGAATTATGTAATGAGTGCTTAGCAAATGTTACAAAGAAGTTGTTAAACTACGGGGAAGGAGAAGAAGACCTAGAATTCTTAAAGTATGAATGTAAAACATGCAACACAGAAATAGGAAAGTTCATCAAAGAAAATAATAAGACCATGGAAATAAAGAAAGGACAAGGAATAATTATAACAATAGAATCATTCGGACAAATGCCAGCAGAAACAATACTAAGAAAGGCAATGACAATACTTAAAGAAAACACTGAAGCTCTGGCAAAAAAGTAAGTTTAAAAACCGCAGAAAGTAAATAATAATAAGCGGGGGTGCCGGAGCGGTCAAACGGACTGCGCTAAGGACGCAGTGACCTTGTGTCTGCGAAGGTTCGAATCCTTCCTCCCGCATAAGGGAACCAAGAGTTCCCTTATTAACCCTCCTTAAAAATAGGGAGGAAAAAGAATTCGAATAAGGAGAAAGTTTTTGAAAGCTTCCTCCAGCATACAACCTTTAGAAAAAAAGGTTCTAGGATAGAGAAAATGACAGGAATAACAAAAACAATAATTAAGAGAAGAGCAAGAAACAAAACCAACCCAGAATTAGTCGAGACATTAAGAAATGCTAAGAATCATGAAGAATGGATGAACGTAGCAAGAGTATTAGCAAGACCAACCAAGAAGATTAATGGAGTCAACCTAGAAACAATTGAAGAGGAAACAAAAGAAGGAGACACCATAGTAATACCAGGAAAAGTTTTAGGAACAGGAGAAATAACAAAGAAGATAAGAATAGTAGCAATGAACTTTAGTAAAACAGCAATAGAAAAACTTAGTAAGACCAAGAGCGAAATGGTAACAATAAACGAAGAAATAGCAAAGAACCCAAAAGCTAAAGGAATAAAAATAATTATAGGAAAATAATAATGACTGAAGAAAAAATAATCGTGATTGACGCAGAAAATGCTACGGCAGGAAGACTGGCAAGTTACGTAGCTAAACAAATACTACTAGGGAAAAAAGTAGCTGTAATCAACGCAGAAAAAGCAATAATCACAGGAAACAAGAAAGACACAGAAGAAAAATATCTAAATCTAAGAAGAAAAGGAGGAAGTGCTATGAGAGGACCATTCTTCCCATCAAACCCAGAAAGAATACTTAAAAGAATAATTAACGGAATGCTACCAAAAAAGAGCATGAGAGGATTTGAAGCAATAAAAAGAGTAAAGTGTTATAACGGAGTACCAAGAGAATTTGAAAACGCTGATAAAATAAAATCAGGAAAGAACAAAGCTACAAGCAAGAAAATAACAATCAAAGAGCTTGGAGGAAAACTGAAACCATGAAAAACAAAGAAATAACAGTTTCAGGAAAGAGAAAAAGAGCAGTAGCAACAGCAACGATAAAAGAAGGCACAGGAAAAGTAACGATTAATAAAAAATCATACAAACAACTAACATTCTACAGAAGATTAAGTGTTGAAGAACCATTAAGAATTGCTGAAGAAACACTTAAAGAAACAAATTATGACATTAGTGTGAACGTTAAAGGCGGAGGAAAAGAAGGACAATCAGAAGCATCGAGATTAGCAATAGCTAGAGCAATAGTAGCGTTCACCAAATCCCAACCATTAAGAAAAGCTTACGCATCCTACGACAAGGGACTGTTAGTAGCAGACGTAAGAAGAAAAGAAGCTTACAAACCAGGAGACAGTAAAGCTAGACGTAAGAGACAAAAGAGTTACCGTTAATTCTATAAGTATCAACAAATAAGTAAGACTAATGAAAATTAATGAAGGGTTTATTTCTGGACTCATCTAACACTAATAATAACCTTATAGCTTACGCCAATACCCCCATGATGAAAAATAATAGTTATTGCAATAATCCCAAGACTAAACAAAGAAAAAATAAAGTTCTACGCATACTTGATACCCCCATTCATCATACTCGGGATGGCAATAATCATACAACTAATACTAAAAATTAGACCGATAATAAATTAATTCTTAACACAAAAAACTTATATAACTAGAGATACTATAATAATCACTGAAAGAGGTGTAATTATGAAATTTACAAGAGTGATCGGAGTAATGATAGTGTTTATTGCAGTAGTATTAATCGGAGGAGTAGTATATCAACAAATTGAAGGATGGAGCTTTCTTGATAGCGTGTACTTCTCAACGATGACTGTAACTACCGTAGGTTATGGAGACTTCTACCCAGAAACAAACGCAGGAAAAATATTCACTATATTCTACTCATTCTCAGGAATAGCAATGGCATTCTACGTACTAACAAACTTAGGAAAGTACATGTTCAACATACACATAAAGAAACATAAAGAAGAAATAGCAAAAAAAGAAAAAGAGAAAGAAGTGAAAGAAGTAAAACAAGCAGTAGAAAAAGACTTAAGAAAAGAAGCAAAAAAGAAATGAAGAAAATAAATCTTTATAACCAATAAAAACTAATAATTCTATAAGGGCTCATAGTCCAGTGGCAAGACACAACGTTCGCAACGTTGAGACCCGAGTTCGATTCTCGGTGAGTCCATGAACTATTTAATATAACCACCTTTCTGAAGGTCCCACAATTCCTGATACACACCAGGAATACTAATAAGTTCTGAATGTTTACCAAACTGAACGATACGACCATTATCCATAACAACAATCTTATCAGCCTTCATAATTGTTGACAAACGATGAGCAATAATTATAGAAGTACGGCCCTTCAATAACTTATCAAGATCCCTCTGAATTTCACTCTCAGTCTTAGAATCAAGAGAACTAGTAGCCTCATCAAGAACAAGAATCTTCTTATTAGCAAGAATAGCACGAGCTATTGAAACCCTCTGCTTCTCACCACCAGAAAGTTTAACACCCCTCTCACCAACAATAGTCCTTTCCTTCTTAGGGAGGTTCTTAATGAACTTATCAAGCTGAGCAGCCCTCATAGCCCTTAAAACATCATTCCTCGAAGCTTTAGGATTAGAGAAAAGAATATTATTGTAGATAGTATCATCAAACAATACACACTCTTGAGGAACGATACTTAATTCCCCCCTCAGAGATTCTTGAGTTATAGAAGTGACG
>PFDC01000058.1:0-959 GCA_002763035.1 Candidatus Pacearchaeota archaeon CG10_big_fil_rev_8_21_14_0_10_35_13
TTCCAGAATTCCATAATTAATTAGCCTCCGATAAATTCATGCGTTTAGTTAAAGCATTAAAAAACTCTTTAGCCTGCCAACCCTTAATATTCCATAAATCAACAAAAACTTGAGATGAAGGAATGCTTTTGTAAATAGTTAATAAAGGATCAAATTTAAGCACAAAAAAATTAGGATTACCTACTGAAGTCTTAAGCTTAGAGATTCTTGATTTGATGACATCAAGAGTTTTATCATCAGCATAAATAAACACTGAAGAATAGTCAGAAGGAACATCATTATACTTCAGCTTATAAGCAGTAAAAGCAGTGAATAACGCTCCCCCCGGCATTAATTTCTCGATATTACTGACTGAAGAATCAATACGAATCATAAAAACAATGTCCTTGTCAAGATTTCTTAAGGAAGACCAATAATAAAGAATTTTTACAGAATCAACAATCTTAAAGCCCTGAGGACTAATAATCACCGCACCCATAGACTCAAGCCTTTTAATAACAGAATTAATAATGCTTAGTGAAAGACCAAGTTTTTTAGAAAGCTCCAACTGAGAAAAACCGAAATTCTTGAGCTCAACAGCCTGAAATAATAATTCCCTAAGCACTGATTCTGACCGTTTCATAGTTTCTATATTAATGATTATTTGTTTATAAATGTTTCTAAAAAACCAGAAAGGTATATAAATAAGCCTAAATTGAAAAAGAAAACACCAAAGATTGGTTAATAAACTAATAGCCGAAGGATACTACATAACGCCACAAGTATACACAAGAATACTAGAAACACTAAAAAAATAAATAAAAAAGAGAAAATAATTCTTATCCACAATTATTCCCCTGTAACTTTGAAGTATTATGGAAGCAGGCAAAGAAGTAAGACTGAACCGCAAGGTTTAAATAGCATCTGGTATATTATCCTAGCATATGATAGAGAATTATAGCAGGTATCGGGTGTTGAAG
>PFDC01000058.1:999-2495 GCA_002763035.1 Candidatus Pacearchaeota archaeon CG10_big_fil_rev_8_21_14_0_10_35_13
AAAAGAAGGATTAGTGATAAGGACAGAAGAAGGATTATACCCCTCATACAAGGCTAACCACGAAAATAAGAAATTTAAGTCTTATAAGAAAAATGACTTGCTCCTAGACATTGAGAATACGGGACTAGCAGACTACCTGGATGATAAGATAAGCCCCAGGGTAATAGTACTATTCGGATCAGGAGCTAGAGGCGAAGACACGGAAGACAGTGACATAGACCTGTATATAGAAGCACCAAAAACCACAATAGAAGCCACTAAATACGAAAAGCTCCTAAGAAGAAAGATAGAACTACACTTTAAAGAAAGAATTAGTAGTTATCCTAAAGAATTAAGAAATAATATCGCTAACGGAATAATAATCAGGGGGTATCTGCAAATCTTCAAATGATAATAAAAATAACCCCTGATAAAGAAAAGGCAGAATCATTAAGGAAGATGGCAACAATAACACTAGAAAGACTGAAAAAAACTGCTATTACTGAATATCCAAGCAACACATTAGTAGACTATTACAATGTCATACACAAATTATTAGAATCTAGAGCACTAATTAATGGGATAAAGGCCAAGGGCGGAGGAGCACACCAAGAACTAATAGATTATTTCTACAAAACAAAAATAATCAACGAAGAAACGAGAATATTCTTACAACAAATGAGAGACCACAGAAACAGAATATCATACGAAGGATTCATGATTCACAAGAACTATATACTCTTAAACAAAGAAAAGATTGAAGTACTAATAAAACAATTACTAAAACTATAGTAAAAACAAAAATGGTGGAAGAAAACAATCAACTAGAAGAAGGTGAAGAGAAAGATCTTAGTGATAAGTACTCTAAGTCATCGATTGACGAAATAGATACTAATAAGGAAAGAGAATCACTAAGAAGAATAGAAGCAGCATTGTTTGTTGCAGGAAAATGGATGAGCATACAAGAAATGATAACACTAACTGATCTGAATCCAATACTACTAAAACAATACCTAGAAAAATTACAAGAACGATACAATGAAGAATCAGCAATAGAAATAGTTCACAGAAAAAATTATTGGAAGATGGACGTAAAACAAGAATACTCAGAAATGATTAATCGACTAGCAACAGGAAATAGTGAATTCACAAGCGCAGAACAAGAAACACTAGCAATAATCGCTTACAAACAACCAGTAAAACAATCAGTAATAATCAATATCCGAGGAAACAAAGCATACGACCACATAAAGAAATTTAGGAATATAGGATTAGTAAAGACTAAGAGAATAAGCCACACATTAGAACTACAACTATCAGACCAATTCTACGACTACTTCAACATTAACGAAGGAAAGAACGCAGAATTAGAAAAAGGCATGGAAAAAGAGGAAAAAACAGAAGAAAAAATCTCAGAAGCGGGAGAATAAGAAATGAGAAATCATTATCACTATGCCACAAAAGAATATTATTATCCCATAATCACCTTGTTAAGTTATTACAAGTTAATGGTATTG
>PFDC01000117.1 GCA_002763035.1 Candidatus Pacearchaeota archaeon CG10_big_fil_rev_8_21_14_0_10_35_13
AATAATGAATAGTTACATTAGGATTATCCTTCCACAAATTATTCTTCTTAGAAAAACTCCTATGACCAAGCTTGGAAGCGATGGAAGTATAGAGTTCCTTAACCTGCTTTTTTGATACCTTCTCACCATTCTTTAAAGAATTAAGAAATTCTTCAGCCTTAGAAGTAGCATAAAAAAAACGAACAATATGAGGATAAAACCTCACGCCACAATACCTAACAAAAGCCTTCATGAACTCAGAATCACGAAGAGGATGATTGTTCTTATCAACGAAAACAAAATCAGAAGATTTCTTCTTAGACAATAAAGCCCTTAAACGAATAACATAAATCTTAGGAAACCCTTCAGTGATAACCATAGGAACTCCAGACTTAGCAATAAAAGAAAAACGCACAGAATTATTCTTAATAGCAATATCAGACTTCTTAAGAGTTGTAAGACCCTTATGACCATGAGCATTAAAATAAACTTCGTTACCAACCCCCATAAAAGTCTTAAGAAGAGTGAGCATCGGAACAGCCATGGAGTCATCATGACCATTCAAGGCATTAAGAACATTCATTAGTAATAAAGGATACTTCTCCTCGAAAACATGGACTTTAGAAAACTTTTTACTAAAAGAAGAATTACGTTTATCAAGAGCGTAAACATAAGCAAATTTGCCATTAGGATTACGGTAAAGAACATCCCAGTGACCAGTAGAAGACTCGTCATGAATAGTCAAATCAGGAGAGAATAAAGAATAAGCCTTATCAAGGAGTTTACCATCAGGAAGGATATTGATCCTCGCACCACGAACCAAGCCACCAGGAAAGAGTATACCCTTAAGAAAATGAGAGTCCTTAGGATCAACTAATGCTTGAAGATTATCATTAGAATTAAACAACTCTATAACTTTGAGAGCTGAAGGAAAAACATTAACTAGTTTCTTAGAAGTCTTAACCCACCGGTCATTAAAGGAATAAACCACTAAGCCCTTACTAATCCTTAAAGAACCCTTAGGAAGAATAACACTTGAAGATTTTTTTACCATGAGCACCTCATGAAATAAAGAACCTTAGGATTTATAAATGTCATTAATCATAAAATGATGAGATGATAAAGATATCCAGTGAAGGGAAAAAGTTAAAAGGACTGATTATTGGAGTAATAGTATTCGCAATAATCATTACAGGAATATTAATAATGAATAACAACATACAAGGAACAGAAACAATAGGGACAGTAAGATTAGAAACCACTAAAGGAGATGTGATGATAACACTCTACGATGAAATGCCAATAACAGCAGGAAACTTCAAGAAGTTAGTAGAAGAAGGATTCTATGATGGAATAATATTTCATAGAGTAATCGATGGCTTCATGATACAAGGAGGAGACCCTAGAGGAACAGGAGGCGGAGGACCAGGATATAGCATTAAAGACGAGTTCACAAATACCGACAAGGACAAGAATGACAGAGGAACAATATCAATGGCAAACGCAGGACCAAATACTGGGGGAAGCCAATTCTTTATTAATTTAGTAAATAATAACTTCCTCGACGGAAGACACCCAGTATTCGGAAAAGTAGTAGAAGGGAGGGAAGTAGTAGACGCAATAGCAAAAGTACAAACAGACAGCAATGACAGACCAATAGAAGAAGTCAAGATAATAAAAGCAACAATGATATGATTATTAAGAGAAGAATAACATTATCACCACCCCATAAACATCTTAGATAATAAAATCGTTTAACCATAAAATAAAATGAGGGTTATAGACAGAAGCTATTAAGTACAAATCAAGCAACATAAAAGAAGAGTATTGTTCAACCACTAACAGAGTTTTTCTTCTCAAGCTTCTTCTTAAGCTCAGGCCACAAATCATCAGAAAGAATATAACCAACACAATTATTACTACCACACTTACAAGGATGATCCTCGAAGTCATCAATAGTCTCATAACCATAATTATAAGAAAGTTCCTCACCAGCAATAATATTACGAAGAGCAATAATCCAGATATGATCATCAATAATCTCAACCTCACAATTAGGATTACAAGAATGATTAATCCACCGAGCAGGATTATAAGAAACATCACCATCAATGTCATACTCATCATTAAGATCAAAAATGTAAACCATGCCCATATCAGGATTACTCTTAGAAAACTCTAAAGCCCGATCATAACGCTCATCAGACTCATCCTTATCAATCTTCTCACCAACATACTCAATGATTCTGGAATCCTTCTTTATATCCTTAGTAGCAAAGACCCCAGTACCATGAACCCTAGAATTCTTAACAATAATTAAATCACCCTTAACCATAAGACAGAAAGAGAAAAACCATGCTTAAAAACTTTTACTTAGAAAGCTTAACAGCGGTACCATAAGCAAGCATCTCAGCAGCACCATTCATAACATTAGAA
>PFDC01000166.1:0-443 GCA_002763035.1 Candidatus Pacearchaeota archaeon CG10_big_fil_rev_8_21_14_0_10_35_13
ATCAACTATCACTTTGTCTGGATTCCAAAAACAAGGGCAAAAGTTTTGCAATCACAAATTGCTGAAGCGATAAAGAATGAAGTAATTCACGTTTGCAAAAGATATGACTTGGTTCCACTGGCAATGGAAGTGATGCCAGAACACATTCACTTCTTCATGAGTGCTCCACCGAAGTGGGCTCCTGCAAAACTGATGCAGCTTATCAAAGGGAATGTTTCCAGAAAAATCAGAGAAACATTTCCCATTCTGAGAAAATTCCGCAAATATGATTTGTGGGCAGACTCGTACTACGTCGGTACAGCCGGCCACGTTTCACAAGAGCAAGTCATTCGGTACATTGCCGAACAAAACAAAGAACAGTCGCTTAAACCTTTTTCGTATTCGATATTTGAAAAAGCTCAAAAAACGTTGAGCGATTTTTGAGTGGGATATCCCCATCCCAC
>PFDC01000166.1:578-1686 GCA_002763035.1 Candidatus Pacearchaeota archaeon CG10_big_fil_rev_8_21_14_0_10_35_13
CCTGAATTAATCTTCTTATTAATTCCTTCGGTGATCACTAATACATCCACATCACTCTCATCTTCTTCTTCACGGGCGTAGCTTCCTACCAAATAAACTCCAATCACTCCGGGCAGGCATTCTTTGATTATCTCTAGAATTTCGTTGGGAGTTGCCCGGAGTTTTTCTATTCTTATTACAGCCCTCCCCCCGAGAGTACTTCTAGGCAATAATACCCCTGCAGAGTTCCCTACCTTTATTATCTTGCGAGTTAATAATTCCATGTTATAACTAGGTTATAACGTTTTAGGAACTTTTCTTCTTTCTTCCTTGTGGTGCTTTTGAGAACATAGTTACTAATAAGTCATCAATCTTTTGTTCTCTTGGTTTTGGCTTATTTATTATGTTAGTACAGCTTCTTCTTAGTATGTCTTCTACCATTTCTGGTAGTTTCATTAGTTTCTTCTTAGCCCTTTTTTCTAATATTTCTATAACTTCAGAGTCTAAGTATACCGTTACCCTGTTCTTATTTCTGTATTCTTTTCTTAGTCTTTCTTTTTCTACTTCCACTAAGGCTTTTTCTATTATTTCTGGTTTCCATCCTTGTTTTATTAGTGGTTTTCTTATTTCTTCATCATCAAAGCCTCTGTTTCTTGCTTCTCTTATGAATCTTATTAGTTCCTTAGTCATTTCTTTGTTCCCACATATACCTTTTCTACTTTGAAGCTTTTGTAAATGCTTTCTATTATGTCTGTTCCTGCGTATCCTGCTAATAAGCTTAGTCTGTAGTCATAATTGAATACTAGTCCTGTGAATGCTCCGATTATTGCTGCGGTCATTACAGTAACTGCGTAGTATCCCCACATTATTTTTCTTCTTAATGATAGGGCTTTTAGTAATCCTACTAGTCCTCTGGTCACTCCTCCTAATGCTCCTAGTAGTATTGGTAGTATTATTTGATTAATTATTTCAGTAACCATCATCACAACTCTTTGTTTTGTTTAGTGGTTTTACTATTTATACTTTTCTTTTATCCAGCTCTGTCCGGATTGAATGGATTTCAATCTTGTAAAAAATAATTGTTTGATTATTTTTTGTGTTGATTTTAATTATTCTCTTAATATTGTAT
>PFDC01000008.1 GCA_002763035.1 Candidatus Pacearchaeota archaeon CG10_big_fil_rev_8_21_14_0_10_35_13
TATAAGAAATTTCAGGAAAGGTTTTATATCTCTCTTATATTGGGCAGTTTGTAAGACTTCATAATATCTGAATTTATTCTTTTTCGGAATGTTAATCATGGGAAATTTATGCTTATTCAAAATAAAATTCATTAATAATCTTCCCACCCGCCCATTTCCATCTACAAAGGGATGTACTTTTTCAAATTCTGCATGGAAATAAGTTGCCAAAATAAGCGGATTTAACTTATTTTTATTTATAGAGTACCAACGAATTAAGGTGGCCATCTTCTCAGGAACTTCTTCGGGTTTGGGGGGTATTGATCCACCAACAAATACCTGAACTTTCCTATACTTGCCAATTTGGCTGGAAAGATAATCCTCTAGTGTGTTTATTACAACGAGCTCATGAAGCTTTAATATAAATTCCCTTGTTATTTCACCGTTATAGCTTAGAATAAAATCAAAAGCTTTTTTATGATTAATAACTTCATTAACCTCTCTAAGAGATTTTTCTTTAGGAACAATACCTTCAAATAACAAATGAGAAGTTTCAGATAATGTAAAAGTATTTCCTTCTATTCCAGTAGAATCATAAGCAAATAATGAACAAAAAGCTTCATATCTGTTTTTATAATTCTCTATGGGTTCTTTTGAGAAGTCTCTTTTTAACTCATTTAATAATCTTAATTCCTCTTTACTTAAAGCAACACTAAGAATATTCAGCCTCATATCTGCTTCTTTCTCTTTTTTCTTTAGCTCTTCACTATTGAGATTAACCCCCAGATATATCCTCTCCTTAATTACTTGTTTGCCTCTCCGAACAGACTTTACCCGGTAATAGTATTTATTGCCTTTTTTTTCTTGAATTTCATTATGCGCCATGTTTATATTATGACTACGTTATTTATAAATTTTGTGTTTATGTAGTCATAAAGAAAGCGGGTTGTTATGACTACGTTATTTCATAAAAAGTGCTTTATGTAGTCATATCGCGGTCACCTTGAAGTCCGCCCCCATCCCATCATCTTATACGAGACATAGTTGCAGACGTTTGTCTTCCAGTGCACAATTGATAAACTACTTTCTCTCTACATTTAGTTTATTATATTGTAGAGGGTAAGTTTTATAAACTCACGCCAGCAACGGCAAATAAGATAATAAATAAGATTATTATACAGGAATAAGAGAATCAGTACATAATACACGAAACGTCGCAGGGGTGTAAAACCATTATTCTAGGACGTGTGCCCCCGTGGAGCCCAAATTCAAGAAAAAAAGAACGCACCGGAAGGGGGTTGCATATTCCTTTAATGTTATAACTTAATTATGATGTTTAGTAGTTATCCTAAACTAACAGCATAAGTAGTCTCTTCTGATCTAATGAAAGCGCGACCACCATGCACCCTTGGATTATTATACTTACTAGCTAGACTGGCTGGAACACCCTCCCTTCTAGTAATACCATTAATAACTCCACCCCTAGGAGAATAAATAGTCAGTTGTCTTACACCACCAGAATCATCATAATTAGCAGGCAACTCCCCAGGAATTTCAGGATCATCAGAATGAAAATCAACAACATAAGCTCTTAAGAAATCACTAGCCAGCCCCTCTAACTTTTCATTTGATAAACTACTATTATTCACTATTGAAACCACAGCTCCCAAATCCTCCAT
>PFDC01000076.1 GCA_002763035.1 Candidatus Pacearchaeota archaeon CG10_big_fil_rev_8_21_14_0_10_35_13
CTTAGTATTCTCCGAATTCTATCGTTGCCTTGCTCATTTTTTCGTAGAATTCTATTATTGGTATGCTACTTCCTGGTTCGAAGACTATTTGGTTTAGTCCTTCCCAGAATAGGAACCACCCTGCTGGTTCTAGGATGATTATTATGAAGCTAGTCCATAAATTCTTGCTTTCTTCCTTGAATAGTATTAGTGATGCTATGAACATTACTACTACTCCTAGTGCTACAAATACTGTTCCAAACTTTCTCTTCTTGGTTACTTCTTTTTTTGCTAGGTAGTAATGTCTTTCGAAGTGTTTCTTTAGTCTCTTCTTTATCATCTTCTCATCACTAATGCTTCTAAGTTTCTTGGGCATTAGTAGTCTTAGTAATAGTTCTCCTGATGGTTTGTCCTTACTTGCTTTTTTTGCTTCTTGTAAGAAGTCGTCTGATAATGCTCTTTCTGAGTATGGTCTTGAGTCGAAGCTTGAGTATAGATCTTCATAAGTATCAAGCCACAAACTTATCTTTCCTTCTTCTACTAGTCTTCTTTTCTCCTTGTGTTTTAGTTGGTCCTTGGGTCTTCCAACACTTGGGTTGTATAACGCCTCTTCTTTCATAATATTCTTAGTTGCTTAGGCTTTTTATTTCTTTTGAGTAGGGGGTTTTCTTTCATTATTTCTTTTCTTGTTCTTTCCATAGGCTAAAGAATTCTCCTTTCTTCTTTAGTAGTTCTTCATATTTTCCTTCTTCTATTATCTTTCCGTTCTTCATCACTATTATCCTGTCCATTCCTCTGAGTGTTGTTAGTCTATGTGCTGATATTATTAGTGTTTTTCCTATCAGTTCTTTGTTTATTCCTTCTTGTATTCTTCTTTCTGTTTCGTAGTCTAAGTTTGATGTTGATTCGTCAAGTATTATTATGTCGCTGTCTCTGTATATTGCTCTTGCTATTCCTAGTCTTTGTCTTTCTCCTCCTGATAGTCTTACTCCTTTTTCTCCTATTAGTGTTTCGTCTTTTTCTGTGAGTTTTTCTACTACTGGTTCCATCATACTTACTCTTAATGCTTTTTTGTACAATTCTTCATTCTTCACTTCAGGGTTTGAGTATTCAATATTTTCTTTTAGTGATACGTTGAATACTTCTGTTTCTTGTGGTACTATAGAATATTTTTGTACTATGCTTTCTCTTAACAACTTGTTTATTGGTTTCTTGTCGTAATAAATCATTCCTTCTTGTGGTAGGTATAGTTTTAGTAATAGTTTGAATAGTGTTGATTTTCCGCTACCGCTTCTTCCTACTATCCCTATTTTTTCTCCTTTATTGATTGTGTAATTAAATTTCTTCAACACTCCTTCTTCTTTGTATTTGAAGCTTATGTTCTTAATGATTATTTTCTCCCATTTTTTTAGTGGTTTTGCTCCTTCTTCGTTTATTTCTGGAACGAGATTATAAATTTCCATCATCCTCATAACTCCATATTTTATGTCGATCATTCTTTGTGATTGGCTTGATACGGTGTTTAGTAGTCTTTGTAGTTTGCTTACGTATGCCATATATATTACTATTGATCCTGCTGTTAGTGTCCCTATTAGTATGTCTTTTCCTACTAAGTAGATGAATAACACGTAGAATATTGTTGCTACTGTTTGTATAATTATCCATTT
>PFDC01000070.1 GCA_002763035.1 Candidatus Pacearchaeota archaeon CG10_big_fil_rev_8_21_14_0_10_35_13
TTCTTCGTTCAAGTCCTTGTTTATTGGGAATTCGTTGCTTTCTCCCACTATTACTATTTCTTCAACGGATATTTCGTAACCTGTTGGTGCTCTCTTGTCTTCTTTGATTGTTCCTTCAATCTCTAATGATGCTTCTATTTGTAACTTATCAATTCTTTCCCATAATTCTTCGTCCTTAATATCTTCCTTTTTTACTACACATTGTATAATATCACTAACGTCTCTTAATACTATGAATTTCATCTTGTTACTTCCTCTTTCACGATAAATCCATCCTCGCACGGCTACTTTTCCTTTACCTTTTTTCATGGCTTCTTTTATACTTAGGTATTTCGTTTTTTCATTAATCATGTTATTCTTATCAACAAATTACTATTTATTAATCTTGCGCAAGTTAATTCGCTAACACTCATAGCTTTATGATTATGATAGTTGTAAACAATGATTAATCTGGAGCTTAGCACTAACATTTATAATTTATATACTACGAAGTTAATTCGCTAACGCTCATAGCCTTATGATTATGGTAGTCGTAAACAATGATTAATAGGGAATGTTGGCACTAACGTTTATAGTTTATATACCATTAAATATTTTTTCTTGTTCATGTTCTTTTATTATTCAACCAGATTATTGAGCAGGCTATTAAATAACTTATCATTACTTCAATTATTATTGTTATGATAAACCCTGACCATCCCCACTTATCAAATAAACCATTTTTCGGGCATTCATCATTCAACCAAATAGCACAGTTAGGATATGTTGCTTGTGGGGTGTTAAGGAATAACAGTATTATTAGTATAATAATACTAATCATTATCTTTGTTCTTGTTATCCTAAAAAAATTTGTTTCTTCATTAATCATGTTATTCTTTATTCTCATAGATATTTAAGCTTTTTTAAAATTCTTTTGGCATTCCTTAGCAATTTCTATGCATCCTTCAGGATCATATCCTAAGTCATCACACCACCTAATTGTTGAGATGATAATATTTCCTAGTTCTTTCTTTAGTTCCTTATCATTATGGATTTCCTTATCCTTGGGTGCATTTCTTTCCCACCTGCATATATCCCCGAAGACTTTTCCCATTCTCGGGATAATCTTTGCCAATGTGAGTTTCTCATCAGACCATATACTTTTTGATTCAGCCAGTAGTTCTTTTATTTCCGTTTTTTTCCTCTTTTAGATTATCTCTTTAATTCTTTAATCATGGTGTTAGTCTATCTCTGTCTCTTGGGAACATTGTTGCTTCTTTAATGTTGTCTAGTCCACAAATCATTTGTGTTAGTCTTTCTAGTCCTATGCTCCATCCGCTATGTGGCGGTGCTCCGTAACGGAAGCTGTCAATGTAGTCCTTAAAGTTTTTTGGGTTTAGTCCTTTCTTCTTAATCATCCCTATTAATAATTCTGGTAAGTGTATTCTTTGCCCTCCAGAAGTTATTTCTACACCCCCATAAAGCGCATCAAACCCACAACTCTCTATTGATGCTATCTTTTCGTCCTTAGGCATAATATAGAAAGGTTTTATTTCTGTAGGCCATGAGTGAGTGAATACTATGCTGTCAGGATATTTCTCGCATAGTTTCCTTTCTTGTTCTGGGCTGAAGTCTTCTCCTACTTTTCCTCCGACAGCTTTTATTGCTTCCTCGTAATGTAAGTATACTGCTTTAGGAACTTTTACTTTTCCTTTTCTTCCGAGAACTTCCAGTTCCTTATCGCAGTTATCTAATACTTTTGTTACTATGTACTGTAATACTTTTTCTAAGTATTTCATTATGCTTTCTTGGTTCGTGAATGCTACTTCTATGTCCATTTGTCTTATTTCATTAATGTGTCTTGTAGTATTATGCTTCTCTGCTCTCCATACTGGTGTTATAGTGAAGGTTTTTTCCATTGAACATGCAATCATTTGTTTGTATAGTTGTGGTGACTGGGCGAGGTATGCTTTCTTTTCAAAATATTTTACTTCGAATAGTTCTGTTCCTCCTTCGCTTGATGTCGATATTATACATGGCGGTTGTATTTCTACAAATCCTTCTTTTATGAAGAATTCTTCTCTTGCTTGTACATAACGACTTCTTATTTTCATCACTGCTGTCATCTTTCTACTTCTTAACCATAAGTGTCTTCGGTCTCCTAATAATTCTTCGTTAAGACTCTTGTTTATTGGGAATTCGTTGCTTTCTCCGATTATCTTTATATCATCAACATCAACCTCATAACCTGTTGGTGCTCTCTTATCTTCTTTTATTGTTCCCGTTAATTCCAGGCTTGCTTCTACTTGTATCTTATCAATTTCTTCCCATAATTTTTCATTAATCTTTTCTTTCTTCACTACGCATTGAATGATTTCTGTGCTGTCTCTAAGGACTATGAATTTTAGTTTGTTGCTTCCTCTTTCACGATAGACCCATCCCCTAATAGAAACTTTTCCCTTGCCCTTCTTAATGGCTTCTTTAATCGTCAAGAAATTTTTTTCAGTCATTTTCTTTTTACATCAATTATTATGCTAACAGCTTAATAAAGCTTACTTTAGAACTAGTTACTATCCCCTAAGAGCATATTTCTCTATCAACCCTGCAAGCCTATCGCTCCCATAATCATCTAAGTCTTCTTTAGGAGCAACAATCTTCCTGTCGGGATACCGGGGCCATGGTTTAGTCAGACGTATATGGTCAAGTCCGAGTAGCCCATATATTATTCTTTCAGGAGCAGCCCCTATACCACCATGAGGTGGCATGCCATATTCTCTTAAGGCTATATATTTCCAGAAGCGACTGATATTCTTCCCCTGTCCTTTTTCTATGAGGTTCTGAACTAGTTCTTCAGGGTCAGTTATCTTCTCTGCAACTCCGACCATTTCCCCAGCGCTATGAGGCGCGATGAGATCACAGGTCATTGAGAGTCTTCTATCACTTGGAAGTCTCCTATAGGGGAAGCCTTCTGTTGCAAACGGTGGGAAGTCAACCCAGACATACTTATTTCCGCAATAAGCAGTTATTATCTCTTCATCTCTTCTTTTGAGGCCTTCACCCCATTCTGTTTCTGATCCTCTTTCTCTCGCCACTGCTATTGCTTCATTATAGGTCATACGTTCCTGCTTTGAAGGTTCTAATCCTTCGATATCTGGATTAACTCCTAACAGGGATAGTTCTTTATCATTTGATTCTAGAACTACCTTCATCGCATGATGTATTGATTCTGTAGAAAGATTTTTTAGGAAGTCTATATCTGCTAATAAGGCTTCAGCTTTTGCGTGGGTATATTCTGCTAAATGTCTCTTTGATCCTGCCATTTCATTTCTGAACGCAGGAGATATCGTGTATACTCTTCCGAATGCTAGTGCTAATGGTTCTAATTCAAATGTTGCGCATTGTGATAGGAATACTCTTTCTCCGTGAACTTCAGCCTCTATAGCATTGTCTTTTCCGTATAATGTTTTGTCAGTGATGATTGGTGGTTCTACCAAAACAAATTCTTCTCTTTGAAAGTAATCATGTAACGCCCCTACAAAGTCAGTTTTGATCTTTAGAATTGCAGCTCTTTGAGGATTGGAAACGTATACTTCAGGAAATGAGAAAACCACGTTACCAAATAAGGGGTCAGAACCATCGATTTCCCAAGGTGATTGTATTCTTAAGCTACTTCTACCGATTACATCCAGGGATTCTATTTTTATCTCCTTAGAATCTTTTCCTCTGTTTTCTAGAGTTCCCTTAGCTACAACAAATGATCCTTTTCTTGCTTGGTCTAGTCCGTCTTGATCGTAGGTTCTTTTGTCTATTACTAATTGTACGCTTCCTGAATGGTCACCTATGTCTAGAAAAAGGATATTCTTATGATCCCTAACACCTACAACTCTTCCAGAAATTTCAACATCATCACCTGACAATCTACCTTCCAATGATCGATTGATATTTCTCCATGCCATGGTATTTTAGGGCGTTATTCTATTAGGACCCCTATAAACAAAAGTCACTTCTTTTACACTTTTCTCGCCGGTGATGTTCATAAGCATTCTTGTGAGTCCAAAGCCACAACCACCATGTGGTGGACATCCGTGTTTGAAGAATTCAGTATATGATCTCAAGCTTTTTGGGTCAATGCCTTTTTCTTCGATTTGGTTAACAAGGCGGTCATATCTGTGTTCTCTTTGAGCCCCGGTAGTCACTTCCGTGCCCTTCCATATCAGATCAAAACTTTTGGTTATTTCAGGATTATCGTCAGACCTCATGTGATAAAATGGTCTCACACTCGCAGGGTAGTCTGTTACAAGTACGAACTCATGATTATGATTTTCTTTTACATATCTCCCCAGTATTCTCTCACCCTCTAGATCTAAATCTCCTTTCTTGTCGTCTGGAACTTCATAACCTTGCGATTTTAGGATACTATAAGCTTCTTCCATTGTAACTCTAGGGAAAGGCACTCTTGGTACTTCGACTTGGGCCCCATATCTTTCCGATAATTCTTCACCGTGTTTCCTCTGGACTTCTGTCATGAAATATTCTATCCATCGTTCTTCCATCGCCATCACATCTTCATGTGAATCAATCCAGGATAATTCCATATCAACACTTGTGAATTCGGTATCATGTCTTGAAGTATGAGACTTATTAGCTCTGAATACTGGTCCAATCTCGAATACCCTATCAAAACCAGCAGCCATCGCCATTTGTTTGTAGAATTGTGGTGATTGTGCTAATGAGGCTACAGTACCAAAGTAGTCTAATTGGAAGAGTTCTGCTCCTGATTCACTAGCACCAGCCACCAATTTTGGCGAATGAATCTCAACAAATCCGTTATTGATCCAGAATTCTCTCATTGCTTGCTCTGCAGTTGTTTGAGTTTTAAAGATTAGAAACTTTTTTGGGTCTCTAAGATCAATATGCCGATAGTCTAATCTCTTATCTATTCCAGATTCTGAATCAATAGGAGAGGGTTCTTTAGGTTCAGACACTACTTCAACATCATCTACGATTACCTCGTAACCGTTTAACTTAGCCCTGCTTTGTACGACTTCACCACTTATCCTAACAACTGATTCAGGCCTCAATGAGGACACTAAATCATCTAGGGGTTTACCGGCTTTTTTATTGACAGCTTGCACTTTTCCGGTATGATCTCTTAGAATTACAAATTGCATATTCTTTAAGTCTCTTACCCCGTCAACCCAGCACCCCAGATTCACACGTTTCCCAATATCGTCTCCAAGATTTCCTATCAGTCTTCGGTCTTTCATTAAATAGAAATATCAAACATCCTTTATAAGTCTTTCCATGAGTAACTATTTCTTAGTTACACCATTTATCGGATTTTGGCAGATGTGAGAACTCGTTCTAGATGAAGGTTTACGGAGTCAGCCTCTCAGTATCTCTTGGTAGGAATGTTGCTTCTCTGACATTCTTTATATTAAGCATTAGCATTAAGAATCTTGTAGGACTTACTGCGAATCCCCCATGAGGTGGCATTCCATACTTGAAGAAGTTTAAGTAGTCCTTTATTAATTCGAGGCTTATCTTTTTTTCTTTAGCTTGCTTTACTAGAGTATCATATCGATGTTCTCTTTGAGCTCCGGTAGTTACTTCCGTGCCTTTCCATATCAGATCAAAACTCTTAGTTATTCCAGGATTTTCAGGGTTGCTCATGTGGTAGAATGGTCTAGCACTCCAAGGATAATCCTTTATGAATACGAATTCATGACCATATTTCTCTTTTACAACTTCAAATATTAATTTTTCTCCTTCTGCGTCAAGATCGTCTTTAGGCCCATTATAACCCTTCTCTCTTACTAGCTTCTGTGCTTCTTCCATCGTCATTTTAGGGAAAGGTATTTTTGGCACTACCACCTTTACTCCGAAGACTTTTTCTATCCCATCACCGTATTCTTCTTTTATTCTTTTTATGAAGTGGTGAATCCATCTCTCCTCTAAAGCCATGACATCATCATGTGACTTGATGAATGATATTTCCATGTCAATCATCGTGAATTCTGTATCATGTCTTGTTGTATGTGATGGGTTGGCTCTGAATACTGGCCCAATCTCGAATATCTTCTCGAATCCTGCTGCCATAGCCATCTGTTTGTAGAATTGTGGGCTTTGAGCCAGGTATGCTTTCTTACCGAAGTAGTCTACACTGAATAATTCTGCACCTGATTCGCTCGGCGATGACATAAACTTCGGAGTGTATATTTGTATGAATCCGTTCTCATCCCAGAATTCTCTCATAGCTTTCTCCATGAAAGTCCATATCTTAAATATTAGTAAGTTTTTTGGTTTTCTTAGATCTAAATGTCTCCAGTCAAGTCTTGTTGGTAATTCTGTGGTTATTGTTTTCTCGTTTACAAGTATTGGTAGGCTTTCTGCTTTGTTGATTATCTTTATTTCTTCTACTAGTACTTCTACGTCGCTTCTTGCTAGTTCTGCTTTGACGTTTGCTTTGTTGACTGTTCCTTTAATTTCTACCACGCTTTCTAAGGTTATTTCTTTAATCTTATCAAATAGTCCTTCTTCTTTTACTATGCATTGAATAATTCCTGTTGCATCTCTTAATAATAAGAATTTCATCTTTGCTAAGTCTCGAATTTCATGAATCCATCCTTGAAGCATGACTTTTTCTCCTGCTTTAGCCTCCTTAGTATACTCTCTTTTCATATTATTATCATAAGCACATACTTTTTAATCGTTTCTATAAACCAATTACTTCTCATTTCATGCTCTTCTTTATTAATTCTTCAATAAATTTTGACCTATTACCCACCCTAGCCAATTTTCTTATTGTTTCCGTGCTTAGGGTTATATCAATGCGTTTTTTATCAAATGGAAAATTTCTGTGTTTATCATAAAACTCCAGGTAGTACTGTATTCTCTTGATGCTTTCTTCAAGTTCTTTCCTGTTTATTTTATTTTTTTGCAACATTTTCTTAACTTCTGAACAATTTTTATTATACTATGAATATTATTTTTCGCTATGCTTACTACACACCTCACTAATTTTTCTTCATTACAAACTATCTCTTCATCAGCGAATCTTCTGACAATTATCGTGGCGGCAGTTCTTTTGTTACCATCAAGAAAGGGATGGTTTAGAATTATCCCCCTAGTTACATGAGCATTACTAAGATAAATATTTTCTTGCCTGTTAGCCATTTCTACAGTAAATTCTAGAGCGCTTTCGTTGATTAGTGCTCCGCCGAATTGTTTGTTTAGTTCGATAACTTCAGACTTAATTATTTCCTTTTTCATACACATCTTTTAGGAAATAGGATATTTAAACTTTTCTGTTATCATTTCTTTCTAAGAATTCTCTCCAAACAATTTCTTCCCTAAGTCTCTTATTTCTTCGTGTTCTTCACTATCAGCCCATACTGCTAAATCATTCTTGTTGACTCCAGCCCACATTCGGTATTCTGTTCTTCCATCATCATAAACCCTTCTACCAATAGTAGTTCTTAATCTTGGGTGTTCATCACCAAAGGGTTTTCCTTCGTAAAGTTTTACCTCCCCAGTAAATCCTTTCCCGTTAGGATAATCTTCAAATTGAAATCTTCCTCTTTCGAAAGCATTAAGCAAATAAATAATTTTTCCAGGCAATCTCTTATCTTCCATAATTACTTCAAGGCCTCAGGGTTTATAAAAATAATCCTTATTCAGAATATAATCCTTCATTAGACTAAGAAATTAATTAATTATACTTAAATACCCTTACTGCTTGTTTTCTTTATGAAAAGAATTATTGAGCTCCTGGCCCCTGTTGGTAATTTTAAGACTCTTCATGCTGCTGTTACTGCAGGTGCTGATGCCGTTTATTTTGGTATTAAGAGTTTTAATATGCGTGATTCTGCAACAAACTTTACTATTAGCGAACTTTCGAAGGTTAGGAAGTATTGTAATAGTGGTAAGAAGAAGGTTAAGATGTACTTGACGCTTAACACTATAATTTATGATAATGAATTAAAGAAGTTAGAAGAGGTTGTTAAGAAGATTAAGGGAAAGGTTGATGCAGTTATTTGTTGGGACCTCTCAGTTATTAGTCTTTGTAGGAAGTATAAGATTCCTTTTCATATTTCTACTCAGGCTTCCGTTTCTAATTCTAAGGCTGCTAAGCACTACAAGGATTTGGGCGCTGAAAGAGTTGTTCTTGCTAGGGAGGTTAGTCTTAAACAAATTAAGGAAATCTCTAAAGTCATTGATACTGAAATTTTCGGTCATGGTGCTATGTGTGTTTCTATTAGTGGTCGTTGTTTCATGTCACAATTTCAGCATAATAGGAGTGCTAATCGTGGTCAATGCACTCATCCTTGCCGTAGGAGCTACGTTGTTAAAGACATGGAAGGTAATGAATTAAAACTTGAGAATAACAAGGTCATGTCTGCTAAGGACTTATGCACTCTTCCGTTCATTGAGAAGATTAAGAGTTCTGGTATTGTTTCTTTAAAAATTGAGGGACGTATGAGGGAACCAGAATATGTTTTTAATGTTATCTCAGTTTATCGTAAGGCACTTGATAAAAAGCTTTCTAAGAAGGAAGTTGATGATTCTTTAGTTAAGCTTTCAGAGGTTTATAATCGTGATTTTTCTTCAGGTTTCTTTCTTGGTCTTCCTACTCCTGATGATTTTACTAATTCTGAGAATAGTTCTTCTACTAAGACTAAGAGGTTTGTCGGTAAGGTTACTAATTATTGGAAGAAGAGTGGTGTTGCTGCCGTTAGGCTTAATGCTGGTACGTTGAAGGTTGGTGATGAGGTCATCATTACTGGAGAGAATACTTTCATCAGTACAAAGATTCCTAGTATTGAGATTAATCATAAGAATGTTCCTTCTTTCTCTAAGGGAGAAATTGCAGGTATTAAGCTTCCTCTTTGTCGTAAGAATGATGAAGTTTACAAAGTAATTGTTAGATAACTATTTTTTCTGAACTTTTTTTGAGTACTTGATTATTTCTTTATATAATTTTCTTAGGTACTTTCCTTCAAGTCCTAAAGTTTGTCCTTTCTTAATAACATTCTTTATCAATTCATCTTCTCTATTCTTGTCGTTTATTACTAAGTGTTTTTCTTGTTTTATCTTGCCAATCTGCTCTACTACTTTCTTTCTTTTTGATAATAATTCTAAGACTTTTTTATCAATCTCATCAACTTCTTCTCTTAGTTTTTCTAGGCTCATTTTTTTATTCTTCCTATTGCTTCCACCACTTCTTTTCCTGTGGCTTTTCCTTTCAGCACTTTCATTGCTAGTCCCATATATGCGTTGTCTGTTAGTCCAGGTTTTTCTTTTATTATCTTATTGATTATTTCATCGAGGTTTTCTACATTCTCAAAGATTAGTGCTTCTTCAATACTCTTCCCTTCTACTACCCTCATCGCTGATTCTCTTGCTTGCCCTTCCTTAATCTTTCCGTCGTTTACTGCTTGTATTATTGTTTCTAAAATGTCAATTGTTAATATTCTTTCTACTTCTTCTAAACTCTTGTTTTCTTTAGTGGATATTTCCTTAGGCCATAATACTAACATCTTAGCTACTAAGTTAGAGTTCTTTGTTACGTTCATTAATTCCTTGTATTCTTCTAACTTATTATTATTTAGTATTAGTTTGATCATTTCTTGGTCTAGTCCTCCTTCTCCTAATTCTTTTCTTAATTCACTCTTCATCTTTGGTAAAGTCTTTTTTGCTTCGTTAATCATTTCTCTGCTTATTCTTAGTATTGGTATGTCTGTTTCAGGGTACATTCTTGCGCTTCCTGGTAGTGGTCTTAGGTATCTTGTTGTTCCGTCGTCATTAGCTCCTCTTACTTCTGGTATTAATTCTTCTTTTTTCTTTTCTAATAATTCTTTTTTTTGTCTTACTACTTCTTTTTCTACTACTTCTACAAAGGTTTTTGGGTCTTGGAATCCTTTAGTTTCTGTTCTTGGATGTCCTGGGATGCTTAAGTTGATGTCTTGTCTTATTGTTCCAATACCTCTTCTTACTTTTGATGCTCTTAATATTTCTCCAATCTTCATGGCTACATTCTTGCATTGTTCTGCGCTATGAATGTCTGGTGCGGTTACTACTTCTACTAGTGGTATTCCTAGTCTGTCAAGCCTAAATATTTTGTGGTCTTTTTCTTTTTTTATTGTTCTTGCTGCGTCTTCTTCTAAGTATACAGCCCATATTCCTACTCTTCCTTCATCAGTTTCCATCCACCCATTTTTTCCTATCATTACTGTTCTTTGGAATCCTCCGGTATTGCTTCCGTCAAGTACTGTCTTTCTCATTACTTGGGTGTATGGTATTATCTCGCAGTTTAGCAACAAGGATATTTGTATTGCTATCTTTACTGCTTCTTCATTGATCATTCTTGGTGGTTCTTCGTCCAACTCCACTAGACATGTTGTGTCGTTGTATCCTTCGTAATAGTATGTCTTGTCCATTCCTGCTTCGTGTTTTGCTGCAGTGTCAGTCTTTCCTGTTTCTCCTGCTACTAGGTGTAATTTCCTCATCACTCGATAGTCTGGTTCTTCATTTCTTAAAATGCTTGGGCATTTACAGAATAGCTTATGAGTTTCTAATTGTTGGTGTATCTCCAAACCGCTAGTAATCATCACTCCCCCATTTCCTTCGTTTATCTCTTCTTCATTAACCATTAAAGAATTAACATTTAAGGATTATTAAAAG
>PFDC01000181.1:0-2078 GCA_002763035.1 Candidatus Pacearchaeota archaeon CG10_big_fil_rev_8_21_14_0_10_35_13
CTTCAACAATAAGAGATTATTCTAGCTTACGACATATGTCTGTGGATAACACAGATTATTCAATCACAATTATCTTTATATAACTCTTTTTCTGATTATTATTACGGGGGTTAATGGTAATTATATTAAGAAAATGAGGTTTGCTCATATTGCTGATTCGCATCTTGGTGGTTGGAGGATTCCTGAGCTTCAGGAGTTGAACATGGCTTCTTTTAGGAAGGCCATTGATTATTGTGTTAAGTCAAGGGTTGATTTTGTTCTTTTTGCTGGTGATTTGTTTGATTCTCCTTATCCTCCTATTGAGATTCTTAAGCAGGCTTTTAGTGAGTTTCGTAGGTTGAAGGATGAGAAGATTCCTGTGTTCATTATTGCTGGTAGTCATGATTATTCTGCTAGTGGTAAGACTTTTCTTGATGTTCTTGAGAAGGCTGGTTTGTGTGTTAATGTTTATTCTCCTGAGACTCGTGATGGTGATGATACTATTTATCTTAATCCTACGATTATTGGTGATGTGGCAATTTATGGTTTTCCTGGAAAAAAGACTGGTTTGGAAGTTCAGGAATTAAGGAGGGTTAAGCTTAATGATGCTCCTGGTTTCTTCAAGGTTTTCATGCTTCATACTGCTATTAGGGATGCTGTTAAGACTCTTCCTATTGATTCTGTTGATGAGTCGCTTCTTCCTAGGGCTGATTATTATGCTCTTGGTCATTTGCATATTGATTATGCTAATGGTAAGTTTGTTTATTCTGGTCCTACTTTTCCTAATAACTTTCAGGAGTTGGAGGAATTGAAGGGTGGTTCTTTCTTTATTGTTAATACTAATCCTTTTAGTTATGATAAGAAGCTAATTCGTTTGAAGGGTGTTGTTTATCTTAATCTTGAGCTTGATAATGCTCTTAATGCTACTGATTTCATTCTTTCTGAGCTTTCTAAGCGTGAGCTTAATGATATGATTGTTTTGTTAAGGCTTCATGGTTCTTTAGTCAAGGGTAGGGTTAGTAATATTGATTTTGTTTCTATTGAGAAGTTTGTTAAGGAACGTGGTGCTCATTCTTTTCTTAAGACTAATACTAAGCTTGTAAGGCCTGAGTTTTCAGAGGTTGATTTAGAAATCACCCATCATTCTCTTGTTGATATTGAGGAAGAAATTATTACTAAGTATTCTCTTGATAATCCTTCTCCTCTTAATACTTTTCTTCGTCCTTTAATGAATTCTTTGTCTATTGATAAGAAAGAGGATGAGAAGGCTTTAGTTTTTTCTGAGAGGTTATTTTCTGATGTTAAGAAGGTTCTTGGTATTAGTTCTGATGATTCTGAGGGTGGTGGTGGTTGATATGTGTAGTATGATTATTCGTCGTATTACTTTGGAGAATATTCGTAGTTATGATAATCTTGATTTGGTAATTCCTGAGGGTATCGTTCTCTTGTCTGGTGATATTGGTAGTGGTAAGACTACTGTTCTTCTTGCTATTGAGTTTGCTCTCTTTGGTCTCCAGCCTGGTCAGCGTGGTAGTTCTCTTCTTCGTAATGGCTGTGATAGGGGTTCTGTTGTTTTGGAGTTGTCTGTTGATGATATTCCTGTGAGGATTGTTAGGGGTTTGGTAGTTAAGGGTAAGTCTATTAGTCAGTCTGATACTTCTATTACTATTGATGGTGTTTCTGAGGATTTGTCTTCTTCTGAGCTTAAGAATCGTGTTCTTACACTGCTTAATTATCCTCCGGAGTTTGCTCGTAAGACTAATCTTCTTTACAAATTCACTGTTTATACTCCTCAGGAGGAGATGAAGCAGATTATTCTTGAGGATTCTCAGACTCGTCTTAATGCTATTCGTCATGTTTTTGGTATGAATAAGTATAAGACTATTCGTGAGAATGCTTCTTTGTTTATTACTCATCTTCGTGAGATTATTCGTAATCATGAGGGTATGATTCGTAGTCTTGATTCTAAGAAGCAGAATCTTGAGGAGCGTAAGGAGGTATTAATTATTCTTGATAAGGAGTTAGAGTCTGCAGAGTCTGAGTATAATTCTCTTGTTTCTATTCGTAAGTCTACTGAAAAGGAGCTTTCTGATACTAAG
>PFDC01000181.1:2124-9091 GCA_002763035.1 Candidatus Pacearchaeota archaeon CG10_big_fil_rev_8_21_14_0_10_35_13
CTCGTGTTGCTATTAATGGTAAGAATGAGTTGGTTAATTCTATTGATTCTGAGATTAATTCTCTTAATGATGAGGTTGATAACCTTCGTAAGCTCACGGTTTCTGATTTTGATATTCTTGTTCTTAACGATAAGAAGCGTTCTTTAGCGGTTCAGGAGGAGAACCTTCGTAAGGAGAACTTTGATATTCTTGCTAGGTCTAAATTTCTTAGTTCTAAGAGTGATGATGTTCGTTCGTTGAAGGATAATATTCTTAAGATTCAGCTTTGTCCTACTTGTCTTAGGAATGTTGATAATGATTATAAGAATAATATTATTAAGAAGTTTGATGATGAAATTTCTAGGAATCATGAGGAATTAAAGGTTATTAATAAGAAGCTTTCTGAGTTTGATAATTCCTTGTCAGTTATTAGTTCTGAGCGCAGGGTTGTTGAGGCTAAGATTTCTGAGTTTAATATTTTAAGGCTTCGTCTTGATTCTCTTAAGGATAAGGAGCATTCGGTTCTTATTAATGAGAAGAGGAAGGGTGTGATTCTTAAGGATATTTCGATGCTTACTATGCATGTTGATTCTCTTAAGGAGTCTGTTCTTTCTTTGAAGAAGTTCGAGAATATTTTCTTGAAGCTTGAGGAGAAGTTTCGTTATGATCTTAAGTCTGAGCGGGAGGCTGATATTGCTCGTAATAATGTTATGAAGGAGATTGATATTACTAAGTTAATCATTGGTGAGTTGGATGGTGAAATTAGGGAGCTTGAGGGTGTTAAGTCGGAGCTTTTAAGATTTTTAGAAATTAATGATTGGGTTAATGAGAAATTTTTGGAATTGGTCGCTTTTACTGAGCGTAGTGTTCTTCTTCGTTTAAGGGAGGAGTTTTCTAAGATTTTTAGTACTTGGTTTAATCTTCTTGTTCCGGAAGTTTTTTCTATTTCTTTAGATGATGATTTTACTCCTGTTGTTTACCAGCAGGATTTTCAGCTTGATTATTCTTATCTTTCTGGTGGTGAGAGGACTGCTATTGCTCTTGCTTATCGTCTCGCTCTTAATAAGACTATTAATTCTTTGCTTAGTGATATTAAGACTAAGGATTTAGTAATTCTTGATGAGCCTACTGATGGTTTTTCTGAGCAGCAGCTTGATAAGATGCGTGATGTTCTTCAGGATCTTGGTGTTAAGCAGTTAATTATTGTTTCTCATGAGCAGAAGTTTGAGTCTTTTGTTGAGCATGTTATTCGTTTGCATAAGGATAAGGGTTCTTCTAGGGTTTTTCTTCCTGAGGAGTCTTCTCTTGTTGATGATTCTTTTGATGGTTCTGTTGATGATTCTGATGTTCATTATAATTTTGGTGGTGGTCTCGATGGGTGATGGTAGCTATAATGGTTCTTTCGAGAGGTTTGAGAGGTTCATAGGTTCTTTAGAGTGTAATTATCTTAGTTCTAAAAAGGCTGTTAGTGGGGCTGTTGATAAGCTTAATCTTCGTGAAGGGACTATGGGTGTTGTTGTTGATGATTCTGATGCTGATGCTTTCTTTAGTACTTATTGTACTCTTGCTGGTCATGTTGCGTTGGTTAGGGCTATTCCTGAACTTCTCAAGGATCCTGAGGCTAAGAGGTTTTATGATCTTACTGTTGCTAATCTTGAGTGCATGACTGATGGTATCAAGAGTTTCGTTGTTGGGATGCCTAATCGTCTTTCTAATCATGCTCTTGAAGGCGAGGTTTCTTCACCGTAACATTTATAAATCATCATGTAATTCTTATTTTAAGAAATTCTTATAACTTCACTTTGGGGTTATTCTATGAATATTGTTTATTGTTTAAAATGGACGAAGAAATTAATAAAAATGTTTTGAAAAGCGGTACTACTATTCTTGGTATCGTGTGTAAAGATGGTATAGTCATGGCTGCTGATAGGCAGGCTAGTGCTGGTAATTTAGTTATGCAGAAGAATGCTGAGAAGGCAGTTCAGATTAATGATTATCTTGTTGTTTCTGGTACTGGTGTTTCTTCAGATATTCAGATGCTTAAGAAGGTTATAGCTGCTGAGCTAAAGCTTAAGGAATTAAGGACTAAGCAGCGTCCTACTGTTAAGGAGTCTGCTAATCTTACTGGTATGATTACTTATCGTAATATTCGTAATCCTTCAATGATTCATAGTATCGTTGGTACTTTAGTTGCTGGTTTTGATGAGGATGGTAGTTGTGAGCTTTATAGTGTTGAGCCTGCTGGTGGTATCGATAAGATTGTGGATTATGATGCTAATTTTAGTAGTGGTATGCCTTTCGTTCTTGGTTTTCTTGAGAGGCATTGGAAGGCTGGATTAACTGTTAAGGAAGGTGTTGATTTGGCTGTTGAGGCTGTTAAGAGTTCTACTCAGAGGGATATGGGTAGTGGTTTTGGTATTGATGTTTTCACTATAACAAAAGATGGTATTAAGCAAGTAGTTAAGCAAAAGATTAATCCTTCATTTGTTAATGATTAAAACCCTAATAACTTATTATAAAAAAATTTAAAGATGGACATTATTAAAAATATTCTTGATGAGCTTCCTCCTAAGAGTATTGCGGAAGCTTACTTTGAGGGTGCTAATATTGTTTTGTACACTGATAGTCCAGAATTCTTCCGTGAGGGTGAGTCGAAAGTTCGTGATATTGTTCGTAAGATTAAGAAGCGTATTGAGCTTCGTAGTGTTGAGAAGATTCTCTTAAGTCAGGAGGCTGCTGAGAAGGTTGTTCGTGAGGTCGTTCCTTCTGATGCTGAGATTACCAGTATTATTTTTGATGTTCCTAGAAGTATTCTTATTATTGGGGCTAAGAAGCCTGGTATTGTTATTGGTAAGGGTGGTAGTATTCTTCAGGAGATTAAGCAGAAGACTCTTTGGTCTCCTCAAATTCAGCGTAGTCCTGCTATTCCTTCTAAGATTACTGAGAATATTCGTAATGTTCTTTATTTGAATAATTCTTATCGTAAGAAGTTTCTTCATAATCTTGGTAAGAAGATTTACAAGGAGTGGAGTCCTGACAGGGTTAATGAGTGGGTTCGTCTTACTTGCTTAGGTGCTAGTAGGCAGGTTGGTCGTTCTTGTTTCCTTCTTCAAACTCCTGAGTCTAAGGTTCTTCTTGATTGTGGTGTTGATGTTACTGGCAGGGGTGGTGATAAGTTTCCTTATCTTGATATTCCTGAGTTTGATATTAATGAGATTGATGCAATAATTATTAGTCATGCTCATCTTGATCATAATGGTCTTGTTCCTTACTTGTATAAGATGGGTTATCGTGGGCCTTGTTATATGACTCCTCCATCTAGGGATATTTCTGCTTTGATTGCTCTTGACTTCATTGGTGTTGCTTATAAGAAGGCTGAGAATCCTTTATTTTCTGCTAAGGATATTAAGGAGATGGTTAGGCATACTGTTTGTCTTGGTTATAATGAAGTTACTGATATTACTCCTGATATTCGTTTAACTTTTTATAATGCTGGTCATGTTCTTGGTTCTGCTCTTTGTCATCTTAATATTGGTAATGGTCTTCATAATTTTGTTTATACTGGTGATATGAAGTATGGTCGTACTCGTCTTCTTGATCCTGCTCAGACTAATTTTCCTCGTATGGAGACTTTGATGATTGAGAGTACTTATGGTGCTAAGGATGATAAGTATCCTCCTTATGCTGATCAGGAGAGGGTGTTTATTGATATGATTAATAAGACTATCGCTCGTGGTGGTAAGATTCTTGTTCCTGAGTTGGGTCTTGGTCGTGCTCAGGAGACTATGCTTATTCTTGATGATGCTATGCGTAAGGGTCTTCTTCCAAAAATCCCTATTTATATTGATGGTATGATTTGGGATATTAATGCTATTCATACTGCTTATCCTGATTTTCTTTCTATGAATGTTCGTAGTATGATTTTCCGTGATGATAATCCTTTCCTTAGCGATATTTTTTCTCGTGTTGGTAGTCCTGCTGAGCGTAAGGCAGTTATTGATGGTGGTCCTTGTTTAGTATTGGCTACTTCTGGTATGCTTACTGGTGGTGCTTCTGTTGAGTACTTGAGGGCTTTTGCTTCTAATCCTAATAATTCTTTAATCTTTATTTGTTATCAGGGTGCTGGTGGTTATGGTCGTAGGATTCAGGAGGGTGAGAAGGAGATAATTATGGATTCTGAGGGTAAGGATGAACTTGTTAAGATTAATCTTGAGGTTAATACTATTCGTGGATTCACTAGTCATAGTTTGAGAAATCAATTAATTGCTTTCATTAATAATTGTAAGCCTTCTCCTAAGAGGGTAATAGTTGTTCATGGTGAGCAGAGTAAGAGTTTAGATTTTGCTTCTGCTATTCATAAGCTTCATCGTATAGAAACTAATGTTCCTAGGAATCTTGAAACTTTAAGGTTGAAGTGAGAGTTTTTGTGTTATGTAAAAGTTTTTATATGGTTTGTGCTTATATTTATTATGGATGACAAAATAATTGTTGATAAACTGGAAGTTATTCAGAGGGTTTTAGCTGGTATTAGCGATAAGCTTGATGATTTAACAATTACTAGTGATGACCTACGTTCTATTGATGATGCTAAGAATGACTTAAGAGAGAAAAGAACTAGGAGGCTGTGATCTTGTTCTCTATTGAGCTTTCAGTGAACGCTCAGAGATTTCTTGATAAGCTTGATAAGCACTTAAGAGTTCGCATTGAGGAAACCTTGAAGTCTCGTCTTGAGAATAATCCTGTTCCAAGTGGTTCAAGATTTGTTTATCGTGATGTTGATAGTAATAAAGTTTTTCGTTGTCGTATTGGTGATTACTGTGCTTTATACATTGTTTTTGAGAATGAAAAGATTATACTTATAGCTAAGATTGATAAGCGTTCAAGGGTTTATGATGGTCCCTGAGGTTGAAGTAGGCTTCTTATTGAAACAGTTCGTATCCTGGGGTCCTTAAACGTTTTCCACTTTTATCTTTGCCGTAATAATTTATTGATGGCATGTCAGTCTGCTTCAGCTCCAATCCAGGATTTATCTTGTTAAGCAGAAAAATCCATATCTTGAACACTTCCTCACCACTGGGGTATATTTTTCCATCATCCTCGTCTGATATTTCAAACTTTCCGTATCCTTCAGTTCTAAGCTTTTCTACTATGGCATTATCTATAATCGGATCGCCATAATCTTGGCAGATTCCCTCTATTGGGAATCCTAAAGTGTTCGGTGCGTTGTGGTGTGCTTCTCTTACTTCTTCTAATGATCTTTGTGTAGTGGCGAAGTAATACTCGCATTTCCCATGACCATCATCACTCCAGTCGCCTACCGGGAACATGATTAGGTTTCTTACTCCATCCTTAGTCATAACTTCCAGTTTAGTCTCGTAATGTCTCTTCTGTCCCATGATTTTTCAATGCTTCAGTTATTTATAAGGATTTATGGTTAAGTTTATATATGTTCTTTGTATTAGTCTTTTATCAAAGTGGTATTATTATGAAGCATAGTTTTAAGGTCACAATTATTTTGTTGGTAATGTTTCTTTTAGCTCAGCTTATTGGTTTATTTGTTACCTATAATTATTCTGTTGTTGGTAAGGTTCTTCCTTATGGTATGGAGCCTCCTGCTATTGATGCTGCTCCTGGTCTTACTTCAATAGTTATTTCTTTTGCTATAGCTATAGCAGTTATTTTCTTATTGATGAAGATTAAGGCTGCTTTCATTCTTCGTACTTGGTTCTTCTTAGTGGTTGCTTTGGCTGTTGGCATTACTCTAACATTATTATTATCCTTCTTTGGTATTCCTAACACTTCATTCATTGCGTTCATTATTGCTTTGGTTCTTGCTTATTTTAAGACTTTCCGTCGTGGCATGATTATTCATAATCTTACTGAACTACTCATTTATCCTGGTATCGCTGCGGTTTTTGTTCCAATACTTAATCTTTGGACTTTGATTGTTCTCTTAATACTTATTTCTGTTTATGATATGTATGCTGTTTGGCATAGTGGTTTCATGCAGAAGATGGCTAATTATCAGATTAAGGAACTTAAGTTCTTCGCTGGATTCTTCGTCCCTTATTTTGGTAAGAAGGAGCGTGATAAGATTAAGAAGCTTAAACAAATAAAGAAAGTCAAAGGTAAGCTTACTAAGAAGGAAATGAATAAGAAGTTCAAGGTTAACCTCGCAATTCTTGGTGGTGGTGATGTTGTATTCCCTATTATTGCTTCTGGTGTGGTGATGGTTGCTTGGGGTTTGCTTTCAGCATTAATGGTCCCTATCGGTGCCACTATAGCTTTAGGACTATTATTGTATTATTCAGAAAAAGGAAAATTTTATCCAGCAATGCCTTTCATCAGTGCAGGGATATTCTTAGGAATGATTGTTGGTTGGTTATTGTAACTCAATAACGCTTTCCGTTACCATCCCTTGAATCGTTTTTTTCTATGAATATGTTCATTGCTATTTCCTCTAGTAAGATTTCTAGGAGTCTGAGTCCTCTTCTTTTAGTCATGATTACTCCATGACCTGTTTCTCTAAGTCCTCTATCCATCTTGGGATTGTAAACTCTCATTATTAGTCCATCATCATGTTTTATCAGCAGTTCTGTATTCCCCTTAGGATTCTTAGTTCTTATGATATCATAATCCTTTAATGCCCTTACTCCGCAGATTATTGGTCCTCCAAGTATCCCAAAAGCCTTGCTCCATGCATCAAATTCATCATCGCAATCTTCCAATTCGTAACATCCTACAGATAAAGTCCCCTCGTTCTCATTAACTGGATAATTTGTGAAGTGAAATCTTGAGGTCTCGTAGCCTTTTTTAGTTATCATTGTTCTGATTATTTCTTATCTCTGACTCTTAGCAGTTCTTCTACCCTCGCTTCTAAGAATATTTTTCCATTCCTGCCATGATTATTTCTTTTATATTCTTTGAATCCTAATTTTTTATAAAGTTTATGGGTTCTGCCGCCTTCTTCTCGGTCATAGATATATAG
>PFDC01000098.1 GCA_002763035.1 Candidatus Pacearchaeota archaeon CG10_big_fil_rev_8_21_14_0_10_35_13
CTTCCAAGAAACACGAATCATTAACAAGATACTAACCCAAAGAAGTATTAAATCAAAGAAAGCCGCTAGAGGACTATGAAGACCAAAATAAAGAATACTCCAAACAAGATTAAGAAATAAATTAATACCAAAGGAAAAAACTACGAACTTTCTAAGAGTAGAATTACCAGAATGATGAAGACTAAGATATAAGGAAATACCTATTAGTAAGAAAAGAATATTCCAGACTACAGGAAAAACCCAATTAGGAGGGGTGATAGAAGGACGAATAGAATTATACCAATCAGTACTAGTATTAGGAGCAGTGAATAAACTACCAAGAAAAGCAACAGCATAAACAACAACTAAACAAATAACTAACAACCAAAAATTAAACTTCTTACCACCCTTTTTCTTAACCATTATTATAATAAGTATTAAAAGTTTATAAATACTACTTTAATAAACCAATTTCTTGAAGGAACTTCCTAACGGAATCCTTGAAGTTACCATTCTTAAGCTCCTCAGAAAACTTATCATTAAATAATGAACGACTAGAAGAAATTTGACTGTCAATAATCATCTTATGATCCTTGAAATAAGAGTTATCATCACGAAGCTTCTCAGCGAAAAGAATAACATAATCACCATCACTAACAGGAACCTTACTAACAATAATCCCCTCACCCATCATTCTTCCTCCAATCATTAATATCATCAAGGATTACTTGCTTACACTCAGAGAATCTCTGAGAAGAAAGAATATCTGAGAAAAAAGCCCTAAGAAATTTAGCATCTTCCAAATCCTTCTTACTCTTAAGAGCCAATTCCTTATAAAGAATTTCGAACTCTAACAAAGGAATCCTAAAAACAAAATCCTTAACTTTCATCAACACAGAATTATTGAACTCAAAAGTCTTAGCCTTACGAGAACTATCAATAGGCACTAACTCAATATTAGGAAAAATATTATCCTTAATAGCAAATCTTATACTATTAAGATTATCAACATAAGGATAAACTGTTGAAGAAATATCACCCTGATAACACCAAAAACCACCATCAAGTAAATCATCAAATAATAACTTAAACTTCCCAACACTAAGCTTAGGAAATAAGACATCGATATCCTCAGTAGCACGAGTCCTACCAGAACTAATACTAATAAAACCGCTAACTACTAAATAATCAGTATGCTCCTTAAGAACATCAAGAAACTTCTTAAGAAATAAATCCAACTCAGTAAAATCACGATTAATAGTGATAATTCCATCACTGAAAGAGTAGCCCTTAACCATGAAGAATAAAGGAATACAAAATTTATAAACCTTAACACCTAAGAATAACCATGACAGAAAAACTCAAGTGTGAATTATGTGAAGAAAAGATAGAAAAAGACGATTATGGAAAGATTCCAGGAATGATAATAAAAGTCTTGAAGGATGATAAGAACATGCTGAAGTACGTATGTAAGAACTGCCAGAAAGAAAAAGG
>PFDC01000020.1 GCA_002763035.1 Candidatus Pacearchaeota archaeon CG10_big_fil_rev_8_21_14_0_10_35_13
AAGTATAAAAAGACTATTGTGGTTAATTACTTCTTAGAAACTTTCTTGACTTTCTTCTTAGTAACACTAGCTTTAGGCTTATCATTAGAAATCTCCGCAAGAATATTACCGTCCTCAAAGGAAACATTAGCACTCCTAACATCATCCTCAGCAAGCTTACCAGTAACCTTAACTAATAATCCTGGAAGCCCAGTACCTATAGGAACAGGCTGATTAAGAATAATATTCTCAACAACAGAAGCCAACTCATCATCCTTACCGCTAACAGTAGCATCAACAAACTGCTTAACCGGAGTCTCAAAACTTGCCCTTGCAAGAACAGAAGACTTTTCAGCAATAATACCCATACGAGTAACTCCCTTAACACCACCAGTAGCAGTCATAGTATCAGCAACAAGTTCTAAATGACGATAATCAATATCAATACCTTGACCCTCAAGAACCTTCTTAATCTCCTTAATAATAACACCCCTAGCAGCCTCGACACCAAGAACTTCTTGAACTTCGAAAAGATTATTACTCCAAGTCTTATTAGTATTAACACCCTTAACATTAAAAACATCCTTAAGATTACTACCAGCAACAAGAACAACATAATTAGAATCTCTCTTAATAACTAATACTTGAGAAACACCAGTAATACCACTAATAACTGTAGCCTTAAGTTTTTCTTTAAGCTTATACAAAGCCTTAAAATCAAGATTCTTATCACTAACCTCAACAGTACTAGGACCTTTTGATTTAACATTGAAACCCTTATCTGTAAGTTTAGTAACTACACCATCAGTAGTAATATGAGTTTCTCTAAGAGCTTTATTATCAAGATTAATAACAATTCTCTTATCAGAGAAATTAATCGTAATATCACTAATGATATCTTTGAAACGAGATTCCTTAATCTTCTCAGCAATAATCTTAGCGTCCTTATCGTTATTAAAATCTTTATCAAGCCAAACTTCCATAGTAGGAGTAGAAGGCTGTTTCTTAGCATTAAGAATTTCAATAATACGAGGAAGACCCTGAGTAACCTGCATTTCTTGAACTCCAGCAAGGTGGAATACATTAAGAGTCATCTGAGTAGAAGGTTCACCGAAACTCTGAGCAGTAACCATACCAATACCCTCGCCAGGAGCGATAGCACTAAATTCACCACGATGAAGCTTAGAAACATCCTTACCATCACCACCATAAATGAACTGAACAATATTACCAGAAGCATCACGAACAGTATGATCATACTCAACCTTTAAGTCCTGAAGAGCATTAGCAAGTCTACGATAAAGATAACCACTCTTAGGAGTACGAAGAGCAGTATCCATTAACGAATCTCTACCAGTAATCGCTCCAAAGAAGAATTCCTTAGGACTAAGACCCTTAGAATAAGAAGAATAAATAAATCCTCTAGCAACAGGAGAAAGATCATAAGGCTTAAAGAATGATAGAGTACGATTCTTAAAACCAATCTCAATACGTTTAGTCCACAAAGACTGCTGACCAGCAGAACAAGAAATCTGAGAAATATGAAGCATGTTACCACCGGCACCGGAATTAATCATTGAACTAACAGGATTCTCCTTAGGGAACTCCTCCTTGACTACAGCACCAATCTTAGTACGAACAGAATTAAGAATCTGAAGTATCTTAATCTCCCTAGACTCTTCCTTAGTCTTACCAGGGATTTGTTCAAGATTGCCAGCATTGAAAGCATCAATAATTTCCTGAGTTTTCTTCTCAGCATCTCTGAAAGTATCATTAACCTTACCCTTAACCTTATCATTAACACTCAAATCATTAAGCGATATGGTAATACCATTACGAGAAATATAATTAACACCAAGAGCAAAAACGTTCCTTAAAACCTCCAAAGCTTTGTCTCTACCAAGAACACTATCGATATTCTTAATCATTGAACCTTCCTCAACACCAAATAATGAGCTATCAACAACCTTTATCTTACTAGTATCAATTTCTTTAGGAATCAAAGATGAAAAGACCTCAAGACCACTAACAGTCTTCTTACTAAACTCCTTAATCACCCCAGAATTGAATAAGTACTGCATAGCATCACCTCTAGAAACCTCCGAGTTACCAAGAAGGAAATTACCAGTAACCGCATCAGTAATACAACCAAGAAGGTTAGTATTATTCTTAGGACTAATAAGATTCTGTTTAACATCAAGAAGCACTCTAGCTTCAGCTTTAGCCTCTTCAGTCTGAGGAGAGTGAATATTCATTTCATCACCATCAAAATCTGCATTGTAAGGGAAAGTAGCGGCAGGATGGAAACGGAAAGTCTTATAAGGAAGAACACGAACACTATGAGACATGAGACTAGCACGATGAAGACTAGGATGCCTGTTGAATAAAACAACATCACCATCAGTTAAATGTCTCTCAACAACATAACCAGGAGTAAGCTCATCAATAATTTCCTGCTTTAATTCTGGAGTAATCCTCTTCTTTCTACCATCAGGACGGATAATGTAATTAGCACCAGGATAAACGTCTGACTCAACAAGTTTCTTAAGCATATCAATATTAGCCGTAGTAACAGCTTCAGCAACAGTAATAATCCTAGCAACCTCTAAAGGAACACCAACCTCATTAATATGAAGCGCTGGGTCAGGACTAATAACAGTACGACTAGAAAAATTAACCCTCTTACCAGAAAGATTCTTACGAATACGCCCCTGCTTACCCTTAATTCTCTCAGTAATAGTCTTTAATGGCTGACCACTCCTATGACGAGCAGGAGGAATACGAGCAATATTATTATCAAAGAAAGTAGTGATATGATACTGAAGTAAATCCCATAAGTCTTCAATAATAACCTCAGGAGCACCAGCATTAAGATTCTCCCACAACCTCTGATTAGCACGAACAATATCAGAAAGTTTATGAGTAAGATCATCCTCAGACCTCTCACCACTCTCCAAAGTTATTGACGGACGAACAGTAACCGGAGGAACAAGAAGTAAGGTAAGAATACTCCATTCAGGACGGAAAACTTTTGAGTTAATACCAAGAACCTTAAGTTCGGTATTAGAAATCTTTACTAACCTCTCACGAACCTCAGTAGGGAAGAGTCTCTTCTTACCAACCATAAAATTATAAGGCTTCTCAAGTTTAACACGCTCCTGCTCTGAAAGACAATGAGGACATTTCTTAACATCCTTAGCCTTCTTAATACGATCCTTAGGTTTATACTTTAAAGTATTCTCCTCAGAAAGAAGAGCACGACTACAATTATGACAAGTACTCCTAAGAATCCTCTCAATAATCTGTAAATACTTAATATGAACAACAGGCCTTGCTAACTCAATGCTACCAGGATGACCAAGACATTCCTTAAGCCCACCACCACAAGTTCTACAACGAACCCCAGGATCAATAGCACCCAAACGTAAATCCATAAGTCCACCATCAACAGGATAACCATCAACGTCATAAAGTTCAGGACTAACAACCTTAGCAGAAGAGAACTTCTTAATAGCTTCAGGACTAAGAAGACTAAAATTCAAACTATTAACTTTCTTTCTAATTATTTTCATTCGTACTTATTCTTAAGATCAAATTTAGTTTTAATATGAAGCCCTTGAAGTTCATCAACCAATAACTTGAAAGCGTAAGAAACTTCCACGTACTCAATCTCAGAACTAGTACACGAAGGACAATAAACCTTGTTCTTAATACGATCCTCGACGGAAACTCCACCACACTTAGAACAGATAGGAAGAACAACCTTATCAGAATCATACCTTTCCTTCAACAATAATGATGCGCCATGAGCCACAAGTGCTTGTTGTTCCATTTCACCAAGTCTTAAAGCCCCACCCATACTACGACCCTCAATAGGCTGACGAGTAAGTAATTGAACCTTACCAGAAGCACGAGCATGAAGCTTATTACTTACCATATGTTTAAGCTTAAGATAATACATTTCACCAACGAAAATCTTAGCAGTCATCTTCCTGCCAGTAATAGCATCATACATTGACTCTTTACCATCAAACCTAAAACCAAGATTTCTAAGATGATCCTCAAGTTCTTCCTTTGATTCACCAGAGAATGCAGTACCATCAATTATCCTACCAGCAGAACTACCAACCTTACCACCCATGACTTCAAGAAGATAACCCATAGTCATACGAGAAGGAATACCATGAGGATTAAAAATAACATCAGGGCGAATACCACGAGTAGTGAAAGGAATATCAGCTTCAGAAACAATCCTACCAATAACTCCCTTCTGACCATAAGGGGTAGAAAACTTATCACCAAGCTCAGGAATTCTTTGATCACGAGTACGAACCTGTATTAACCTATTACCCTCATTATCAATAGTAACAAATACAGCATCAACAACACCACGCTCCTCTTGACGAATAGCAGAACTACTCTCCTTTCTCGTACGTACAGAAATCTCACGAGCCTCAGAAAGGAACTTTGGAGGAGAAGTCTTACCGATAACAACATCCTCCTCACCCATATCAGCTTCAACATAAGCAATACCATCATCTTCAAGGAAACGATAACTCTCCTTAGTGCGATAACGAGAAGTATCCTTCTCAGGAATTTCTATCTTATCACTAAGACCACCGGCATAATGCAATTCTTTAGTCACATAAGGATGAAAGTAAGTACTCCTATAAAGACCCCTATCAAGACTACCCTTATTAATAATAAGAGCATCTTCCATATTATAACCCTCATAACTCATAACAGCAACGACAACGTTCTGACCAGCAGGATAAATGTTTAGTGTATCATAAACAAAACTTCTGACTAAAGGCTTTTGAGGATAATGAAGAACACTAACATCAGTATCAACTCTTATAGGATAATTAGCAGCATAAATACCCAGGGCCTGCTTCTGAGTCTTACTACCACGAAGAAGTCTTGAAGCCTGATTATGGTTAGCATAAGGAACAATACTAGTAACCAAACCAAAAAGATCAATAGGATCAATTTCTAAATGAGTATGTTCAGGAGTCAACTCTTCAGGATTAAGAGAAACAAAAGCATTCTCTTCTTCAGAAGCATCAATATACTCAATAACACCCTGTTTTAATAAATCACTCCAACTAGTCTCATCATTCTCCATGGACTTCAATAATTCAGGAGTTAACTTGCTAACACCACTATCAACAACTATTAAGGGTCTAAGAACACGACCAATCTCCGAAGAAATATTAACACTACCAAAGTCCTTATTATAACCAACACTAAGCTCTAAAGGAAGCCTATTATTCCTCCTAAGCTCTCTAAGTTCCTTAGCGAAAGAATCATGAGAAGAAACACTACCAACAAAACGACCATTGAAAAAAACGTCCGTTTCCTTACCTGTAGAAGAATCATTCTTAACAGAATCAGTTGAAGAAATCATCCCTAAACTCTCAAGAACCCTCAAGAAATTCTTATCATCAAGATCGTTCCTCGTTGATATTCTACAAAGAATTGAAAGATTCTTCCTAAGACCAATCTCAGTACCCTCAGGAGTTTCAATAGGACAGAACCTACCATAATGAGTAGGATGAAGAGTACGTGCCTGGAAGTTCTCTTGTTCCCCAGGAAGTTGTGAAGAAACTCTCTGAAGTTCTGAAAGTATAGCAAGATAATTAGTCTTATCCATATTCTGAGTAACCCCTGAAGTTTCACCAATCCACGAACCAGTAGCAATAGCTGACTCCATACGATGAGAAAATAACGTAGACTTAGCAATAGTCTTAACACTATAAAACTTCTTCCTCTTAGAAACCTTCTGTAAAGAATACTGAATATCCCTAAGAAGAATATTCATATTAACCCTAAATAAATCAGAAAGTAAATCACCACTAAGTCTTACACGCTTATTAGCATAATGGTCCTTATTAGTAAGCATTAAAGGATTATCCTTAGCAGAATAGAAATGCTTAATAAGCTTACAAAGAGTAACTGCCTTCTCAATACGATTCTCCTTCTTTAAACCAATATGAGGCATTAAGTAAGAATCAAGTCTTTGCTTAACTCTATCAACCATCTCCTTCTTAGTACCCTGAAGAGAAGTTTTCTCAGCAATGAACATCATAGCATCTTCTTCAGTAGCAATGTTTGCGTACTCATAAATATTAACTATCAAAGAATCATTCTCCTTACTAATATACTTAGCAATGTCTGATTCCTTAGTAAGACCAAGAGCTTTAAGTAAAACAATAGTCGGAATGTTCTTAAACCTAGAAAAATTAGTCTCAAGAATACCCTCGTTAGTCTCAGTTATTGACACAGGGATACGATAAGAACCACGAAGACTAAAGAGTCTAAGTATTAACTTACCCCTTGTAGTGCCAATGAATGGTTGATTAGGAGCAAGATCTTCAATCATTACTATAACTCTCTCATTACCATTAATAATAAAATAACCCCCAGGATCAAGAGGATCCATGTAAGCACTCTCAAAATCCCCCTTAGTAAGGCCATGAACATTACAAATCTTACTCTTAACAATTATTGGAATACGACCAATCTCAAAATTATGATTCTCAACCTGACCACCCTGCTTAACACTAATCTCAAGAAATACTGGAGCAGAATAAGTAAGATTTCTAAGTCTAGCCTCGGTAGGTGTTAAATAGGAAATACTACCATCAGCCTCAATAATATTAGGCTTCTCAACACTTATCTTACCCAACTTTATTTCAAACTCATCATCACTATTAGTATTCTCAGAAATTTCATTAACAATCTCCTGCATCCTCTTATCAATAAAATTATTGAATGAAACAATATTTGACTCAACCAATGAGTGCTGAGAAAGATACTTCTTCATAACAATATGCTTATTATCACTTTTAATTTCCATATTAAACAACTAAACGATAATAAACCGTTGATACCCCCTCGTCATTTTTTCTTTCAATCTTAATAACATCGCCCCTATCACAACCTTCAGGGAGAGCAGGATCATCAAACTTAATCTTAGGAAGTTGAGCAGAAGAAACATTAAGCTTAGTTAATAGCTCTTCGACTTCTTGAGGCTTCATTAATGAATGTTTAGGCTGTAATACGTGCATTTTAGAAGATTATTATAAGACCATTTTGTTGATTTATTATTACAATCACTGTGAAGTAACTGCGGGTAAAAAACTAACAAAAAATAGCTTTTTAAACCTTTCTATAAAAAACAAAAAACTAAGAATTTGACTAATGCTACTAAAAAGTAACGGTAAGAGGAAAAATTAAGAGAAATGGTGAGAAATTCCCTTATTAATCAAGGACAATGATCTTAGAGGTTATGATAAGCTCAATAAAAATCCTTTCTGAAATGATCTTATGGCCCAGACATACAACTTTAGCAAAAAAGTTCTATGAGTCAAAAGAACTATCATAAAAATTTCTTAGACTGACATTCTTACGAATGTCACCATTTGAAAAATCCCCTCTAAAACGATCTTATGGCCCCGACGGGAATCGAACCGCAGAACGTAATAGTTCTGCTACTCCAGTCCTAATGCCCAGAATCATTCAGGGTATCTGAAGATACCCTATGGCCCCGACGGGATTTGAACCCGCGACATCTAGCTTAAAAGGCTAGCGCTCTAACCAGACTGAGCTACGGGACCATTAATAAGAATTTTAGTAATAAAGTGTTTATAAAGATTTAGTGAAGGAACTAATTATCTTCTAATAGGTCTTTTAGTATCACTTGATACCGTTCCGTCACTTTCTAAAATTAGTGTTCTTAATTTTAAGGGGTTATCAGTATCAACTTGTAGAAGAGTCCTAGCAAGAGTTAATATCCTGCCAGTTCTTGGACTACTAAAACTATAACCCATAAGCTCCCCAGGAATTCTACCCTCTACTCTAACCACTGTATGATCGCTAAATTGTCCTGATTCAAAACCGAACAATGCCCCCGCCCCAACATCCCTGTCAAAGAAATCTCTATTACGATAATCCTCTTCACTGGCTATTGATAATCTATTAGTTAATCCTTCACACAAACTGTCTTCAAAACGTTCAAAACGGCATACACTGTGACGAACAAAAAAATAATCTGTTCCTGGAGAACCAATAACCCTGTTCTTATTAGGAAAGGCAACACGATCCTCAAAAGTAACACTTCTAGAATAAGCAGTTCCAAGATCAGGAACACCTACAGGTTCAGAAAGAACACTTCTAATATCCTGATATAATCCTACATAATCAATTTCTGGAACAACTACTTTACTCATAAAAGAATATTGCTAAGAGAGTATATAAATAATATTGTGAAAGAGGCTTTGTTTAAGAAGTGGTTGAATAATCCTACTACCTAAACAGTTAGACTAAATAACAATACCAATAATGCGTAACTGACGACTACTTATTAAACAAATTATAGTTATTCAACAAAGCTTGTGAAAGAAAACAATCATTCAATTAAGCAAACAATCCCATAATCTTCTCAGTAAGAGCTTCTTCAGGCATGGCACCAACAATCCTGTTAACTTCCTTACCATCAACAAAAACGATTAATGTAGGAATACTCATAACACCAAACTTATGAGCCAACTCCTGATGATCATCAACATCAACCTTAATAAAATTAATATCCTCAAGCTTCTCAGAAAGCTCATCAATAACCGGGGCCATCATTAAACAAGGCATACACCAATTAGCAAAAAAATCAACTACAACCATGCCAGACTTAACTTCCTTTTCAAACTCAGGGGTAGTACTAATAATCTTAACCATAAAAAGTATTATAAAAGGAGGTTTAAAAGCATTACTATAATATTAAACCATCAGGAATAGGGGAAAATTTGTAACGATGAAGGGGGACAAGAAGATCAAAACGATTAAGCCTATCACCAAAATTCTTACGAATCTTGTAAATCGTATCGAACAACTCGTTATTATTACCAGCACAAAAACCAATATTAAGATTCCAGTTACCAAGAGTGTTCCTAGAATGATAAATATTACTTGTAGAATTAAAAAATTGTAAATCTTTATTATTAATCTCCCCTTCGATGTCTAATAAGAAGAGGTAGGTGGTAAGACCAAGGAAGTTCTTGTTAATACGGGCATGAAAACTCTTAATAACTCCACTATTGATTAAAGACTTAATCCTATACCTAACAAGTTCAGGACTAAGGTCAACTTTTTCAGAAATACTAACTAAAGATTCACGACAATTATCAAATAATTCCTTAAGAATTGCAAGGTCCTTAGAATCAACCTTAAAGGGTTTATTCTTAATAACATTTTTACTAAAACTCCTCTTTGAAGACTTTTTAATATTCATGGTATACTTATAATAATTAATAATTGTAAGAACACGAAGATCAGTAATACCCTTCTTGAAACTAGTGAACAACTTATCAAGAATACGATACTCATCAATAACATCACGAGCAAGAACCTGAAGCTCATAATCACAACCACCAATAACTTTGGTTACGGCAACAACATTACCATTACTAATAGCATTCTTAAGAAACAATTCTTCTTGATCAAGAGAAGTATTAAGTTTGATGAAAGCATGAAACATCTTATAACCTATTTTATTATAATCAATTACCGGAGTAAAAGAAAGGATGAAATTCTTTTTAACCAAACTATCAATCCGAGACTTAACACTATCCTTAGAAATCTTAGTAGCCTTAGCAATATCAGTAAATGGCACGCGGGCATTATCACAAATAACATCAAAAATCTTAGAATCACGAACATCAAGTTCTACCATCAAGAATAAAAGAAAATAATACATATAAATCTTACTATAATGATTAAAAAAACTCAAGTAATGATAAATAGTCATGAAGACTAAATATCTTATGGCTGTTAACAAAGAAAACATTATTGAAGAGTACTTCATTAGAGGATACAGAGCAGGAATTAATGGGGGATTATTAAGCGATTTAAAATATCTACTCTTAATACAAGGCCCAATAATAAGACTCGGAGGAATTAAAGGAAGATCTTATGATCTGGGTAGAACAGCAGGGGAAACCAAGAGGAATAAACAAAAAAATCTAAAAGATACTTTAGAAGGATAATAAAAATAATGATAAATAACAAAAAGTTTTAGTATTAT
>PFDC01000053.1 GCA_002763035.1 Candidatus Pacearchaeota archaeon CG10_big_fil_rev_8_21_14_0_10_35_13
ATTCATAAAAAAAATAAGTAGTGAAGTATTATAAGACTAACTCCTCAAGGATAATTACTGTTCAGAAGTAACAAAACACAAGGTTTATAAAGTTTAAAGACCTAAAGAATTTATGACAGAAGAATACGAATATCGATTAGGTTGCGGTCCTGAAGGTCTGAAAATGGTTAAGAAGTATGTCCGTTATTACACAAAAGGAGAGCCCCGTAAATGTAGCTCCGGAACACCTGAAAATCCTTCAGAAAGAATTGAAGCGGTAAGAATATTTGCTAAAACTGACGGTCATGTAATGGCTACTTACAATAAATTCTATGAAGAACAAGGCATGCCAGTAGGCACACCATTAACCCCTGAACAAGTTGGAGAGTTAGAAATAGCAGTAGAAGAAACACTAAGAGCCTTCCCTAATACCCGCAAAGAAAGAGGAAAGTTCTAAGTAAGAATTCTATAAGAAATAAGAATAATGCAATTCTGGTATCAATAAAGAACTTAAGAACTAATTTATTGAATGATAATGTCTTGTTCAACTTACTAGAAAGAAATGATGTTTAACGCTTAATACTCTGGTGGACTTATGATTAGTGAGGGTTTTTATGGTTATTGTAATAATTAACAAAAACTCAACATTTATTAATTTCTTATACTTACATAAATTATGGGATTACAAATAAGCGATATTATACCAAGAAAACAAATAATGCTTAAAGACTTAAAAGGGAAAATAATATGCGTAGACGCATATAACGCCATTTATCAATTTCTTACAACTATAAGACAACCTGACGGAACACCACTACAAGACAGCAAAGGAAGAATAACAAGCCACTTATCAGGACTATTATACAGAAATACTAACTTATTAGCAGAAGGAATAAAATTAGTATACGTATTCGACGGAAAACCACCAGAACTAAAGGGTGGAACAAACATTAAGAGGGCTGAAAGAAAAGAGGAAGCAAAGGAGAAGTACGAAAGAGCAAGAGAAGAAGAAGACGTAGAAGAAATGAGAAAGTACTCAGGAAGAATGATTCATATAACCAAAGAAATAGTAGAAGAAAGCAAAGAATTATTAGAAGCAATGGGAATAGCTATCGTTCAAGCACCAAGCGAAGGAGAAAGCCAAGCATCACACCTAGCAAGAATAGGAGAAGCATGGGGTGTAGGAAGCCAAGACTACGACAGCCTACTATTCGGAACCCCTAGACTAATACAAAACCTCACCTTAGCACAAAAAAGAAAAACTATTAGTGGATACGTACCAGTATTCCCAGAAATGATAGAACTAGAAAAAGTACTTAATCACCTAGGAATAAACATGGAACAACTAATATGCCTAGGAATACTATCAGGAACAGACTACAACCCAGGAGGAATCAAAGGAATAGGACAAAAAAAAGCATTACAAATAGTAAAACAACACCAACAACCAGTACTAATATTTCGTAGCGTAGAAAAACAGATGATTGACATGGAAATAGAAGGAAAAGGATTCAACTGGAAAGAAATATTCGAAATGTTCAAGAAA
>PFDC01000090.1 GCA_002763035.1 Candidatus Pacearchaeota archaeon CG10_big_fil_rev_8_21_14_0_10_35_13
AAGAAAACTAATAAAGCAAGGCGGTGGTGGATTCACAATATATCTCCCAAAGAAATGGGTTGATAAGAAGAAACTAAAAGCTGGTGATATGATAAAGATAAGCGAGACTGAAACAGCGCTAATTGTCGGTAGCGATATCAAAGAAAAGAAAGAAACAACCATAACAATTAATGAAGATAACGAACATGATATTAAACACCTACTAACACACGCATACCGCATGGGAGTTGATAAGATAAGACTAAAGTATGATGATAAGAAATATTGCAAAGAAGTAAGAAAACTTGTAAGTCACCTATTACTCGGATTCGAAATAACTAAGACGACTGATGAAGTCATGACTATAGAAAACATCACTGAACCAGAAGCAGAAAGGTATGAAACTATCCTAGATAAAGCATTCATGGTAATTGAAGAAACAATAACTAATACTAAGGAATCATTAAGTTCAGGAAAGTATGACTGGGAAGAAATGAATGAACTAAGAAACCTTACAGACAAATATCTCATATTCTGTAGGAGATTACTAACACTAGAAAAATACGAAAAGAACATAGCATTAGAATGGGAAATGTTAACCTTCATGATGCATATACAACACACAACTTATTATTTATACAAATACTCTCACGATAATAAGATTAAAGCATTAAAGAAATACGAAGAAGAAATGACCAATCTAGAAATAACATTCAAAGAATACTCCGAAGCTTACAAAAAGAAAAGTGTTGAATTAATACATAAAATTAATAGTAGTAGGGAAAAACACTTATTTGGAATGTTACTAACATCAATGGAAAAAAGTAAGGGTAAAGAAACAGTAATTTACTCATACATCAAAGAAATACTTAGACTAATACAAATAGGAACAAGCCCAATATTATCAATGAGTTTATGATTACTTATTATCTCCTTTTTCTTCAGGCTTTTTTTTATCCTTCAAATCATCAAGTATTTCAACTTGTTTCTTCATCCATTCCCATTCTTCACGGATTCTATTATTAATATCTTCGTCATGGACGCCTGAATTCATCCAATTATCATAAACCGATTCTGTTAAGTCATTCCCGCTACCCCAAAGAGCTCGAGCCTTACCATTATTTCTTGAATTATCAAGAAGATATCTACTCAAAGTATCATAATCTGTCTTCCCACCACAATCCTTAATAGCCTTAGCAGTAGTTTGAGCATCAAGATAAGCAAGAACTGCAGTACGAGGATCATTAAACATCTCGGAATAAACTTTTAGTTTCTGAACCTCCCAAAGGTCTGTCTCATTAACTTCTTTCTTCATAAACTTTTCAACAATACGAGCTTTCCTCTCATAATCACGACCCTCCTCAGACTGCTCAACACGGGATTTTAGCTCCTTGTTAATCTTGGTAGTCTCATCAACAGCTAATTTACCTATTATTGTGTCTCCTAAAAGACTAAGGGCTATGCTCCCAAGGGTTATATAAGTCCAAAGCTTTTTCCTGCCATGATAATGCCTATCAAAAGCCTTAACTAAATCATCCCTTAAATCCTCAGCAGACTTGTAACGGTCATTAGGATTATAAGCTAAAGA